>NZ_JBJLSE010000103.1:0-13755 GCF_050871845.1 Kineococcus arenarius subsp. arenarius | reverse complement strand
CGTGGGACATGAAGGCCTCTCGGTCGTTGGGCGGACGGCGTCAGACACCTCCACCCAGCACCAAGGGGCCTTCTTCGATCAAGCACCCACCCGGCGTGTCACCAACCTCATGGCCGAGTACAGCTAGCGTGCGGTGATGCGCCCCGCACGCACCGTCGCCGTCCTTGCCGCGAGCGCCCTGCTGGCCGTCGGCACGTCCGCCTCGGCCTCGGGGGCGACACCTCCGGTCGACGGACGCACCCGAGCGGTCGTACCGGACCCGGCGCCGTCCGGGCAGCCGTACGTCTCGGCGATCACCGCGGTGAGCGCGGCGGACCTGACCTCGTCGTGGCGGCCGGGCTGCCCGGTGCCGCCGGAGGACCTGCGCGCCGTCACCGTCACGCACACCGACTTCACCGGTGCGAGCCGGCTGGGGCGCATCGTCGTGCACGCCGACGTGGCGCAGGCCGTCGCCGAAGTGTTCGCCGACCTGTACGCGCAGCGGTTCCCGATCGCGTCGGTGCGCCCGGTGGAGGCGTTCGGCGGTTCCGACGACGCCTCGATGGCCGCGGACAACACCTCGGGGTTCAACTGCCGGGCCACCACCGGCGGCGGCGGGTTCTCCGAGCACTCGTACGGCACGGCGATCGACGTCAACCCGGTGGAGAACCCGTACGTGAGGGGCACGACCGTGCTGCCGGAGGCGGGGCGCGCGCACCTGGACCGCTCCCCCGAACCCGGGCGGATCACCGCCGGCGACGCGGTCGTGGAGGCGTTCGCGGCGCGCGGGTTCTCCTGGGGCGGGGACTGGAACTCGCTGAAGGACTACCAGCACTTCTCGATCTCGGGCGACTGACCTCAGCCGAGGAGCGCGGCCACGTCGATCGTCACGGACGCCACGCCGAAGGACACCTCGGTGGGCGGGTCGTCGCGCCGCAGAGACGCACCCCGCTCGATGTCGCCGCCCGCCCAGCGGAAGGCGTCGAAGGTGCCCTCCAGCGGGTCGAGGACCCAGTAGTGCTCCAGGCCCGCCGCCGCGTACCGACCGGAGGCGGTGACCAGGTCGTCGGCCCTGACGTCGATGACGTCGACCGCGAGGACGGGCGTGCTCGCGAGAGCTTGAGCGTCATGGGCCAGGTCGTCGTCGACCCGGTGCACCAGGACGTCCGGCACCAGTTCACCGGCGGAGGTCGTCCACGCCCACGACACGGTGGCCTCGTACCCGGTGGGCACCGCGCGCTGCAGGGCGCAGGCCGTGCGCAGCAGCGCCCGCTGGTGCCGTCGCGTGGGGCGTCGAACCCCGTGGTGTCCCGGTACCGGCGTGCTCGTCACTGCCCGCACCTCCTCGGCTCGGGAGCGAGCGTATGCGCCGGGGCCGCCGCACCACGGCGGCCCCGGCGCACGCGCACGCTCACACCCGGTCGAACACCCCGCGCTGGCGCGGCACACTGGCGGTGGTGGTCACGGGCTGCTCCACGGTCAGCAGCCGGCTGGGCACCTCGGTCAGCCCGTCGGCCGGCCGGCACACGGCGCCCGGCAGGACGCTGTCCTTGTGCAGCAGCCGCGCGGAGCGGTGGGTGCCGCGCACGACGTCGTCCACGCGCACCGCCATGGCGGGCACGTCCCCGGCTTCGCCGAGCAGGCGGCGCAGCTCGTCGGTGTCGGCGCGCACCTTCTCCCCGGGCAGCACGCACAGCGCCCACTCCGCCTCGACGTGGGCGAGGGCGGCCCGCTTGGCGCGCTCGCGGTCCTCGGCCCAGAAGCCGCTGACGACGGTGACCGCCGGGTGCAGGGTCGCGTCGAAGGCGGCGGAGCCGGGCGCGATGTGGTCGGCGGTGTCGTAGACGACGACCTCGTCGACGACGTCGACGAGGTCGCGCAGGTCGGCGTCCAGGGCGGGCGGGGTGCTGCTGCCCTGGAGGACCAGGCAGGCGGCGAGGCTGGGGCGGGTGCTCGGCATGGCTGTCTCCTCGGGCGTGAGCGTCGTCACCACGAGCATCGGTCGGGATCATGGAAGGGTTACGCGCCACGCCGAGGCTTTTACACACTGTTGACATCTGTTTTGCGATCGCGTGACGGTCTGCACGGTTCCCAGCCACCTCGCACGCGCGGCGCTCAAGCCCGGCACGGGCCGCGCCGAGGGTTCCGAGGTGGTGACGAACTCGACGGCGACGACGCTGCTGCCCGCTCCCCGGCAGGCGCGCCCCTCCCCGCTGGAGGCGCTGCTGGAGACCACGCGGCGCCAGATGGGCGCCGACCTCACCTACGTCGCCGCGCTCGGCGCCGACCCGGACGGCTCGCAGCGCCGGCTGCGGGCCGTCGTCACACCGCTGCCGCTGCCGGTGCGCGCCGGGGACGCCGAACCGCTGGCGGGCACCCTGTGCGAGCGGGTGGTGCGCTCCAGCGCCCCCGTGATCGTGCCGGACACCTCCGCCGACACCGACGCGGCCGGTGCGCGCTCGCGCGGCATCGGCGCCTACGTGGGGGTGCCGCTGCACCGCCGCGACGGGTCCGTGTACGGGACGCTGTGCTCGCTGTCCGCCCGCCCCGACCCCGCGCTGCGCGAGCGCGACGCGCAGGTGCTGCGGGTGATCGCCGGGGTCGTCATGGACCTCGTCGAGGACGAGGACGCCGAGCAGGAGCAGCGGCGCGCCGTGCTGGACCGGCTGGCCGCGCTGGACGCCACCGGTGGCCCGCACGTGGTGTACCAGCCGGTCGTGGAGCTGGCGACGTCGCGGCACGCGGGCGCTGAGGCGCTCAGCCGCTTCCCGGCCGGCAGCCCCGGCCCGGACGTGTGGTTCGCCGACGCCGCCTCCGTGGGCCGCGGCGCGGACCTGGAGCTGCGGGCGGTGCGCAGCGCGCTGGCGGGTCTGCCGCACGTGCCGGGGTTCCTGGCGTTGAACCTCTCCCCCGCCACCATCGCCGGGCCCGGGTTCGCCGAGGCGCTGGCCGGTGTGCCGCTGGAGCGCGTCGTCGTGGAGATCACCGAGCACGCCGCGATCGACGACTACGCCTGCCTGCTGGCGGCGCTCGCACCCCTGCGCGCCGCAGGGCTGCGGGTGGCCGTGGACGACACCGGCGCCGGCTACGCCAGCCTGCGGCACGTCCTGGCGATCCTGCCGGACTTCGTCAAGCTCGACATCAGCCTCGTGTGCGGCATCGACGCGGACCGCTCGCGCCGGGCGCTGGCGGCCGGGCTGGTGACGTTCGCGGAGGCGACCGGTGCGGCGATCATCGCCGAGGGGATCGAGACGGCCGAAGAGCTGGCGGTGCTGCGCGAACTGGGGGTCTCGCACGGGCAGGGGTACCACCTGGCGCGGCCGGCGCCGCTGGTGGTGCCGGCCGCGGGTTGACGCGGTACCCGGCAGATCGAGAACGCCGAACGCCCCCGGACCCGTGGAGGGTCCGGGGGCGTTCGCCGTTCGCGCGGCGAGGGTCAGATGGCCTTGTCGAAGAAGACGGGCGGGCGTTCGGCGCGGTCCAGCTTCGCCAGCCCGCGCCGCTGCGAACGGATCTGCACCATCGCCTCGGCGAGGCGCTCGGTGACGTCGGCCTGGCGCTGCAGCAGGGCGCGGGCGCGGTCGGCGAACTCCGCCGGCACGGGGCCCAGCAGGCTGGGGGCGACCCAGTCACCGACAGGCGCCTGCTCGGGGACGTCCTCGTCCTCGTGGTGCATCCGGTGGATGAGGTCCTCGGCGGCATCGACGTCGAGCTCCACGGCACGCAGCGCCGAGCGCCACGCGTCGCGCCAGTGGTCCTGGGCGGTTCCCGCCGCGTGCACGCGCGCGACGGGCGAGACGGCGTTCACGCGACCCCGTGGCCGGCAGTCGGAGCGGAGCTGAGGTGCTCCAGCGCCGCCTGGCGCCACACCTCGGCGAGCGGTTCGACGGTGGTGGTGCGGCACGCCGCGGTGCGCTCGGCGTCACCGGAGATGTTCGCGGTGCTGAGTTCCTGCAGGAGCCAGGTGTACAGGGCCCGCAGGCCGGGACCGCCCTCCCACTTGTCCACGTCCAGACTGCTCAGCAGCTCGCGGACGATGTCCTGGGCGTGGACGAGGTTGACGTGCGCGGTCTCGCGGTCGCCGTCGCGCTGCGCCTGCTCGGCGCGCTGCAGGTCCAGGACGAGACGGTCGTACAGCATGACGAGGAGGGCTGCGGGGCTCGCGGTGGACAGGCTGTCCGCCAGGTACCGGTTCGCCGGGGCGCGTCGGCCGTACGTCGTCGAGGTCATCTCGGGAGTCCTCCGGGTCTGTCGGGGTTCTGCCTGTCCATCGGCATGAAGGGCCGGAAATGCAGTGGTTCAAGCGGTGTTCTGCGTCTCCGCCGACTGCGGGAAAGGCGGACGCCGGAGAAGCAGAATGGACTGGTGGGGGCGCTCTCGCACCCCCACCAGCCCATTCTCCGGAACCGGCGTCAGCTGCCGCTCGGCAGGCTGCCGAGCTGACCGGCGAGCCAGGTGGACTGGCTCTGCAGCTTGCCCAGGGCGGTCTCCAGAGCGCCGTAGTACTTCTGGTAGCGCTCCTTCTTCGCCGCGAGCCTGGTGTCCCAGTCCGCGATGCGGCTCGTCAGGTCCTTGATCGAGGAGTTCTGGCCGTCGATCACGGACGTAAGCGTGCCGGTGGCGGCGCTGGACAGCTTGAGGTCGCCGATGGCTCCGACGGTCACCTCGCGAAGTCGCTCGACGACGCCCCGGTCCCCCGCCGAGCCGGCGGCCTCCCCGGACACGAGGGCCTGTACCCCGGTGGGATCCTTCGCATACGCCTCGAGGAACTTCGTCTTGTCGAAGGTCAGCGTCCCGTCGCGGGTGGTCTCCAGGCCGAACGTCGCCGCGGACGCCTGGGTGGAGCCCAGTGCGGAGGTGACGGCGCTGAGGATCTGCGACTTCAGCGCCCGCAGGGTGCTGTCACCGCGCAGAGTGCCCCCACCGGTCACCGAGCCGTCCGAGCCGACGACGCCGGCCCGCGACTGCAGGGTGATGTCCTTCAGCGCCGCGTTGGCAGCGTCCACGAGGGACTGCACCGCCGAGGCGACGGCGTCGGAGTCCCGGCCGACGGTCACAGTGGCCGGCTTGCCAGCCTCCGTGGCCGTCGACACGGTCACGTTCACGCCCGGCATGACGTCGGTGAACGTGTTCGTGGGCGACTTGATGACCACCGCCGGCGACCCACCGAGGCTTACCGCGGCGTCGAGCGCCTTGGAAAGCTCGGTCAGGGCCTTGGTCGGATCAGTGGTCTCGCTGACGCCCCCGAAGGACTCGACCGGCGTCAGGTTCTGGAGCTTCAGCGGGTTGCTGACGTCGCTGACCGCCCGTGTCCCGTGAGGAACGAGCTTGAAGTTGTTCTCCGCGCCGGTCTCGGTGGACGTGATCTGCAGACGGTACGACGGGTTGCCCTGAGCGTCGGCGCCGACCCGGATCGCCACGGCCTTGATGCCGAAGCCCTCCGCCTCGTTGATGGCGTCGACGACCTCGCTGAGGGTTCCGCTGCTGGGCTGCAGCGTCACGTAGGAGCCGTCGCTACGGACGACGTCCAGCGGGTAGCTAAGCGGTGCCGCCGTCGGGTCGACCTTGCCGTCGGTGAGCGTGAACACGGGGCTCACCACGGACCTGGCTGATGCCGGGTTGGTGACCTCGATGCTCAGCGTCCCCGGCGTGGCGGTGCTGCCGGCCGTCACGGTCACCGCACTGTTGGACGAGGTGGCCTTGGCTGGCGTCCAGGTAGTGGCCTTCTGCAGGTTGTCCGTCGCGGTCTGCAGCGCCGACAACTTCGAGTTGACCGACTGGTAGGCGCTCACCTTCAACTGCGCGGCACTGACGCTGCTCTGCAGGCGCGTCTTAGGCGCAGAATCGACGGCGATGAGCTGCGCGATGATGCTCGTCGTGTCCATGCCGCTGACGAGCCCGTCGACAGAAGCCATGATCTCCCTCCTTTCATGGGTGGGATCGGATGCAGAAAAGGACGGGGGGCACCGGGGCTTCCCGGTGCCCCCCGCCTGGTGAGGATCGGCTGGCTAGCTCACGTCAGCCGGCCCCGGAGCTGTGAAGCTCAGCCGCGCAGCAGGGAGAGGATGTTCTGCGACGCGGAGTTCGCCTGCGCCAGCATGCTGGTGCCGGCCTGCGACAGGATCTGGCTCTTGGTGAACTTCGTCATCTCGGCAGCCATGTCGGTGTCGCGGATGGCCGACTCCGACGCGGTCAGGTTCTCGATGGAGACGTTCACGCTGTTGATGACGTGCTCGAAGCGGTTCTGCAGCGCACCGATGGAGGCGCGAGCGCTGGAGACGCTGGCCAGGGCCTTGTCGATGGCGTCGACGGCCAGGGTTGCGTTCGCCGCGGTGTCCACAGTCAGCGTGCTCACACCAGAGGCGTTAGCCAGGCCAAGGTCCTCGGCGGTGAACCCGGCCGTAGTTGCGTCAACCTTGTCCTTACCGGCGGTCACCGTGCCGGCGAGGGTAGTCGTGAGCGTCGTGGAGGCGCCCGCGGTCTTCGCCTTGATGGTGGCCTTGAAGTCGTCAGAGATCGAGACTTCGTAGTTCGCCTTGTCGAGGGACGTGGCGTCGATAGCGTCCTCGAGGAGGCCCTTGATCTCAGCCGCCGTCTTACCAGACCAGTTAGCGGTCAGAGTGACGTCGACGGTGTCCAGCTTGAAGGTCTTGTTCTTGCTGGTGTCCAGGCCACCGTTCGAGTAGTCAACCTTCAGGGACTCCGTGCCCACAAACGTCGCCTGCGTAGCAGGAACTTCAGCAACGTCCACCTTGAAGCTGGCGGTGATCTGGTCGCCGGAGGCGGAGCCGACCTGGAAGACCTTGTCCTTGAAGGTGCCGTCGAGCAGCTCGACACCGTTGAAGGAAGTCTTCTCCGCGATGCGGGTCAGCTCGGTGGACAGCGAGTCGAGCTCGTCCTTGATGGCCTGGCGGGACTCAGTGTTGTTGGTGTCGTTCTTGGCCTGCAGGGCCAGGTCACGCATGCGCTGCAGGATGGAGGTGCTGGTGCCCAGGGCGCCGTCGGCGGTCTGGGCGACGTTGACGCCGTCCTGCGCGCTGCGGGCAGCGACGTTCAGGCCGCTGATCTGCGAGCGCAGGCCCTCGGAGATGACCAGGCCGGCCGCGTCGTCGGCGGCCTTGTTGATGCGGTAACCGGACGACAGCTTCTCCAGGGAGGAGTTGAGCTGCTTGTCGGTCGCCTGCAGGTTGCGGTAGGAGTTGAACGCCGCGATGTTGTTGTTGACGCGAAGACCCATGATGACGATTCCTCCGTGAGTGGGGTCTGACTGGTTGTCCTGCCGGTCCATCCGTGGTCCGGCCTTGTCAGGCGCTTCCGTGTGCCTGACACTCCATTCATCGGCCCACAGCAGCTAGACCTGAGCAGGTCTTCGCGTGGCAAACGGGTGATGTCGGCGTCCCAGGAGCGCTCCCCGCGGCAGCAGCGCACCTGGCCGGGTGTCGTGGTCTACCGCCGGCTCGTGCCGTCCGACGGCCACCGCACCGACGTGCTGCGCACCGTCCTGGACTGCCTGCAGTGCCTGCCCCTCGCGGACGGCGTCACCGTCGCCGACGCCGCGCTGCACCGGGGCCTCGTGCTCCCCACCGACCTGGCCGCGGCTCGTGACGCCCTGCACCCCAGCGACCCGCGCCGGAAGCACCTGCTGCTCGTCGACCCGCTGGCGATGTCGCCGCTGGAGTCGCTGGTGCGCGTCCACCTGGTCACCGCGGGCCTGCGGGTGCGTTCGCAGGTGCACCTGCCGGGCGTGGGCCGCGTCGACCTCCTGGTGGACGGCTGGCTGGCCGTCGAGCTCGACGGGCACGCCTACCACTCTCGTGAAGGCGCCTACCGGGAGGACCGCCGGCGCGACCGGGCCGCGCTGCGGCAGGGCGTCGTGGTGCTGCGGTTCACCTACGAGGACGTGGTGCGGCGCGGTTCGCGCATCGCCGAGGACGTCCAGCGCGTGCTGCGCCTGGGACCGCCGTGGCTGCGGCCACGGCACAGGCGGACCAGGACACTGCAGCGAGACGCACCGATCACCACCTGCGGTGACGCGTGAGGCATCCCGGTGCAGAGTTCCGGCCCTGGGAACGACGAAGCGCCCCGCCACGAGGTGGCGGGGCGCTCCGGGGTGACGCGGACGCGGATGGGGTCAGGCCGTGCGGGCGGCGACCGGCGCCGGCGCGGCGAAAGCGCCGAACGCGGACAGCGCCAGGCGCGCCTTGAAGTCGGACTGCGTGCCGACGGCCGCGTAGTACGCCTCCTTGCGCTTCACCGCGGGGGCCGAGCCGGTGACGGGCTGCACCATCTCCGGCGACAGGTGCGTGTTCATGCCGTCGCGCAGCAGCGCGAGCGCCTCGGCGCGCATCTGCGAGATGCGGGACTCGGTGACGCCCAGCTCCTCCGCCAGCTCCGCCATGGGCCGCTCGGCGATGAAGTAGCCCTCCACCACGATCCGCAGCCGCTCGGGCAGCGCGGCGATCGCGGAGCGCAGGTAGCCCAGGCGCTCGCGGTGCAGCAGCTCGGCCTCGGGGCCGGGGGTGTGGGTGGGCAGGTGGTCGTCGATGGAGCCGCCGTCGGCGGTGAACCCCTGCATCGACAGCACCATGGCGCGCTGCGACTCGTCGCGGGTCTCGGTGAGCTCGCGCACCGACACGCCCAGCGCCGCGGCCAGCTCCACGGGGGTGGGGGTGCGGCCCAGCTGGGCGGTGAGCTGGTCCTCGGTGGCGTTGAGCTTGCGGGCGCGGGAGCGCACCCCGCGGGAGGCCCAGTCGGCGCCGCGCAGGTCGTCGAGGATGGCGCCGCGGATGCGGGTGTTGGCGTAGCGGGCGAACGGCACCCCGGTGGTGGGGTCGTAGCCGCGCGAGGCCTGGAACAGCGCCATCAGGCCCGCCGACGTCAGGTCGTCCCGGCTCACGTGGGAGGGCAGCCGGCCGATGAACTCGCTGGTGATGTAGCCGACGATCGGCAGGTGCTTCTCGACGAGCTCGGCGCGCTGCGCGTCGGTGAGCTCAACGGGGGTGCTGGCGGCGTCTGCGGTCACACCCGTTGTCTCGGGCCCGCCGTGCGTCACCTTGAGCACCCGACAGGCGGACCTCCGCCGCGTCCGATCCGCCTGCCGCACGGGCGCTGCCCACGCTCGGTGATGGCCCGGCGGCGACCGGGTGAACCGTCCCCCTCAGGGGCCGATCCCGTTCAGCACGCAAGCACTTCCGGCCGATGCTTACCCCGCAAGGCGCACCGGCCCCGAACCGGTGCGGCAGTGGTTCGAGAGGTGGGAGTGACGACCGTGAAGCCGTTGTACCGGGTGCTGCAGGACCTCGAGCACGCATCCCGCCGGGGCCGGCTGACGCCCACGTTCATCGACGAGTACGCCGAGAAGCACGGCGAGCGCGTCAGCGCCCTCTACGCCCTGGCCGCGAAGAACTTCCTCACCGTCGCCCACGAGGACGGCCGCAACGACCACGTGCTGCGCGACCCCAACGAGAAGAAGCGCGGCGTCAACGCCGTCGTCGTGGCCTCCGCGATGGAGGACAACGCCCGCGAGATGCACCGCGAGCTGCGCAAGGCCCGCGACGACGGGCGCCCCTACGCGCTGCGCAAGCCCGGCAAGAACGCGTTCTTCATCAGGAAGAACGACTGACGCGACGCCACACGGCGTCCACGTCCACGTCCACCAGCCAGCCCTGCTCCCCCGCGGCCGGCGCGTAGTCGCGCTGCGGGGTCAGGGCGAGGCGGTCCACGGTGCGGGCCTGCGGGTCGACGACCCAGTAGTGCGGGACGCGCCACTGGGCGTACAGCTCCCGCTTGAGCAGGCGGTCCACCGACCGCGTGGACGGGGACTCCACCTCCACCACGAGGAGGGCGTCGGAGGGGTCCATGTAGATCGCGTCGCCCTCCAGGACGGAGTCCTCCACGACCAGCACGTCCGGGATGAGCAGGCGGTCCGTGGAGCCACGACGCAGCAGGTTGCCCCCCGGCAGGACCAGCCAGCCGACGGGCGCGTGCGTCCGCAGCTGCGCCGCCAGCTCGCCGACGAGCAACTGGTGGACGATCCCAGCGGCCGGTGTCACGTGCAGGCTCCCGTCGACGATCTCCATGCGGGGGCCGTCGCCCTCCGGCAGGTCCTCCACGCGCAGCGGCAGGACCGACCCGATCGACACGCCCACAGCGCCACCCCCTTCCCGCCCGCATCGTAGGGCCGCTCCCCCGTTCGGCGCCTCAGCTCCCCCGCCGCCCTGCCGATGGGTGCGGCGAGGACGAGGGAGCGCCACGACGGCGCCCCCGCCGCGCCGAGCAGGCGCCGAGGACGGGAAGGACACGCATGGGACTCGCCGAGGTCTCCGGCATCCTCTGGAAGGAGCGGGAGCTGATGGAGCTGCTCCTGTTCAAGCTGGAGGAGGAGCAGCTCGTGCTGGCCAGCGGCCGCACGCGCTGGCTGGCGCACGCCACCCGCGAGGTCGAGTTCGTCATGGAGCAGATCCGCTCCACGGAGGTCCTGCGGGCCGCCGAGGTCGACGCCGTCGCCGCCGAACTGGGAGTCGAACCCGGTCCCAGCCTCAACGCGCTGGCGAGCGCCGCTCCCGACCCGTGGGGTGATCTGCTGCGCGGCCACCGCGACGCGTTCCTCACCCTCACCGCGGAGATCCAGGCCCTGGCCGACGCCAACCGGGACCTGCTGAGCTCCGGCGCCCGCGCGCTGCGCGAGACGCTGCTCGGCCTGGACACCCCGCTCGACACCTACACCGCCCAGGGCAAGAACACGGCCGCGTCGGCCGGCGGATCACGCGCCCACTTCGTCGACGAAGCCCTCTGAAAGGACCCCTGACGATGAGCACCTTCTCCAGCATCAACCAGGCCAGCCGTGCCCTGTCCGCGGCGCAGCGCGGCATGGAGACCACCGGGCAGAACATCGCCAACGCGAACACCCCCGGCTACTCCCGCCAGCGCGTCGAGCAGTCCGCCGGCGTGCTGGCCCAGACCGGCCAGCAGGTGCAGCGCAATACCCCCGGCGACGGCGTCCAGGTCACCGGCATCGCCCGCGTCGCCGATGCCCTGGCCACCGCCACGGCCCGGCAGGACTCCGCGACCGCCGCCGAGCAGAAGACCGCCAGCCAGGTGTGGGCCGGGATCGAGACCGCCCTGGCCGACACCGGCACCTCCGGCCTCAGCAAGGACCTCGCGGACCTGTCCTCGGCGTGGAACGACCTCGCCAACGCCGGCGAGGACGGCCTGGCGGCGGCCCGCTCGCTGGTCCTGAGCCGCACCGGGTCCGTCGTCTCGACGATCCGCGGCATGGATGAGCAGCTGCAGTCCCAGTACACCGGTCTGACCGGCCAGGCCCTCTCCGTCGCCTCCGACGTGAACCAGGCCGCGGCGAGCGTCGCGAAGCTCAACGAGGCCATCCGCAACACCCTCGCCGCCGGCGGCTCCGCCAACGAGCTGCTTGACCAGCGCGAGCAGCACCTGAGCACCCTGGCCAACGCCACGGGCGCGCGGACGGTCCAGCGCGACGGTGGTGTCGTGGACGTCTACGTCGGCAACGCCGCCCTCGTCTCCGGTGACAGGTCCTCCACGCTGACGATCGGCGTGCCCGACGGCGCGAGCATCGGCAAGGAGATCACCGTCTCTGTGGGCGGTGTCCCCGCCACGCCGGTCTCCGGCACCCTCAAGGGCCTGCTGGACGGTGCCAACACCACGCTGCCGAAGCAGAAGGACGCCCTCGACGCCTTCGCCACCACCGTCGCCACGGAGGTCAACTCCGCGGTGGGAACCGTGGGCAGCGTTCCCCTCCTCACCACGGAGAAGCTGCCCCTCGGCAGGGCAGGGGCGGCGCACAACCTGCGCCTGACCGACACGGCAGGCTCCTTCAAGGACAGCAGCGACGACACGGTCGACCGCGCCGCCGCCAAGGCCGCCGTGAACGGGCTGCGCGACGTCGCCACCGACTGGCGCAAGGAGGTCACCGACATCGCCACGTCGGCGCAGTCGGCCGAGAACCGCGCCGCGCTCGCCGAGCAGGTGTCGCTGAAGTCGGACGCGGCCCGCGAGGCCGTCTCCGGCGTGAACCTCGACGAGGAGATGACGAACCTGGTCGCCTACCAGCACGCCTACTCCGCCGCCGCCCGCGTCCTGACCGTGATCGACGAGGCGCTGAGCACGCTCATCAACGCTGTCGGCCGCTGATCCCCCACCCCGACGACCTGACCCCAGGAGGTACACCGTGCTCGGCCGAGTGACCCAGCGCAGCATCGCGCTGAACTCCCTGACCAACCTGCAGGCAGCGCAGGCCCGCAGCAGCAAGCTGCAGGAGCAGCTCACCAGCGGCAAGGCGTACGCCAAGCCGTCGGACAACCCCGTCGCCGCCGGCAACGCGCTGCGCCTGCACGAGCAGGTCGCCGTCAACACCGAGCACGCCCGCAACATCGGTGACGCGCAGGCGTGGATGACCACGCAGGAGAACGCCCTCGACGGCGCCCTCTCGGCGCTGCAGAAGGTGCGCGACCTCACCGTGCAGGCCGCCAGCACCGGCTCCAACGACGGCAAGGCGCGGGCCGCCATCGCGATCGAGCTCGGCGAGATCAAGAACCAGTTGCTGAGCGCCGCGAACACCACCCACCAGGGCCGGCCGGTCTTCGCCGGCACCAGCGACAAGACCGAGGCCTACGTGGTCGGGGCCGACGCCGACGGCAAGCCGCTCTACACCTCCCGGGACAACGGCCAGCCGGTCACGCGCACCGTCGGCCCCGGCCAGGAGCTGCAGGTGAACATCTCCGGTGCGGCCGTCTTCGGCGGCTCTGCGGACGGGACCACCTCGAGCGTCTTCGCCGAGATCGACTCCCTGATCGCCGCGGTCAACGGCAACGACGGCGCCGCGATCAGCGACAAGCTGTCCGTGATCGACGACCGGCTGGGCAAGGTCCTGAACGGCCTGGCCACCGTCGGTGCCCGCGTCAACCAGCTCGACGCGCTGCAGGAGGCCGGCACGACCCGCGCCGACTTCCTCGCCGCGCAGCTCGACGAGGTGGAGGGCGTGGACCTCGCCAAGACCTTCGTCGAGTACAACCTGCAGAGCACCGCCTACCAGGCCGCGCTGCAGTCCACCGCCCAGGTCATCCAGCCCACCCTGCTCGACTTCCTCCGCTGATCCCGAGCCCAGGAGTTCCTAGAGTGACCCTCATGACCGACGCCCCCGTGTCCGCGCCCACGATCGAGTTCGTGGCCCCCATCGCGGGACTGCCGCAGCACCACCGCTTCCACCTCGTTCCCCTCGACGAGGACGGCACGCTGTTCTCGCTGCGCAGCGCGGACGACACGGGCCTGCGCCTGGTCGTCGTGGCCCCGGGCCGCTTCTTCCCCGGCTACGCGCCCGAGATCGACGACGAGACCGTCGCCGCCCTCGACCTGCGCGACGCCACGGAAGCGGCGGTGCTGTGCGTGGTGAACATCGGGGACGACCCGGCCACCGCGACGGTCAACCTGCTCGCGCCGGTGGTCGTGAACCACCGCACGATGCAGGCGGCGCAGACGGTCCTGACGGGCAGCGACCTGCCGCTGCGGGCGCCGCTGCGCCCGGCCGCCTGAGCTCACCGGTCCCGACGGGCCCCCGCCGCACCCCGCGGCGGGGGCCCGTCGCGTCCCCCTGGCCATCCCCCACCCCTCCACTCCCCCTCGCGGGGGGGGGGGGGGGGGGGGGGGGGGGGGGGGGGGGGGGGGGGGGGGGGGGGGGGGGGGGGGGGGGGGGGGGGGGGGGGGGGGGGGGGGGGGGGGGGGGGGGGGGGGGGGGGGGGGGGGGGG
>NZ_JBJLSE010000102.1:0-13887 GCF_050871845.1 Kineococcus arenarius subsp. arenarius | reverse complement strand
GGCAGTCACCTGTCCATCTTCGACCACGGGGGTGGGTGTCGTCACGGTCACGATCATGGTTCCGATCTCGCCCTGTCAGGAGAGGTTGCTACGAGCGGCTGGCCTCAACTCACCCTGACAGACAGGGCTTGCCGCTCATATCGATGTCCGCGCTATCACGCCCGTGTCAAGACAGTCACGATCACGGTGAGCTCGGCAAGCGACGCGACAGCTGCGCCTTCGTCATCACAGACACCTCGTCGAGCAACGCCCTGCACCACCCCGCGGTGGGGAGGAAGCCCTCTGCGGCTAGGTCGTCACCGGTACATGAGCCGGTTCACCCGCACCAGGAAGTCCTCACCCAGATCAGCGGTGGGGTCGGCGGTGAGCTCGGCGATGACGGCCATCGCCAGGTCATGCCGCCGGGGAGACCGGGTGACGACCGCTGCGGCCAGCGCGGCCAGCACCTCTGCTGCGCTCAGGTCAGTGCAGTAGACGGGTGCCCCGGGCTGCTGGCGCCAGGACTCGGCCAGGCCACCCGCGTCGACGGCGTCGAAGCCGGTCTCCTCCACCAGGGCCATGCCCAGCGCCCGGTCGGCGTCGTCGTCCGCGGCGACGGGGATGGCGAGCCGTCCGGTTGTGCCGGCCGGGGCGGCGTAGGCGTCGAAGGACTGCGAGGTGATGGCGTTCCACGCCTTGACCACCGGCCGCCCCAGCTGCTCGCTGACCCACAAGCTCTCCACCTGCCCGCCGTCGAGGGCCTCGATGTGCCCGTCGCGCAGCGGGTAGTAGTTGGAGGTGTCGATGACGACCGTGCCGGGCGGCACACCGGCGATGAGGTGGGCGACGTCGGGGATCTTGGCCAGGGGGATGGAGATAATTACGACGTCGACGTCGGTGACGACGTCGGCTGCCTCCACGGCCTGGGCGCCGGTGGACAGCACGTCGGAGTCGATGGTCTGCGGGCCGCGAGAGTTGGCGACCTGGACGTGGTGCCCCGCCTCACTGAGGCGGCGGGTGAGGGTGGCGCCGATGTTGCCGACGCCGAGGATGCCGATCTTCACGTGGGGCTCTCTTCCGTGCTCGTGGTGGGGGTGTCGGACGGCGCGGCCGCGACCCGGGACGCGCGGTCGGGGCCGGACCGCTCGTGGAGGACACCGGGGGTGTCGTGCACGACGACGCTGCGCTGCAGCGGGACGCGGGGCATTTTCAGGTGATTGACCTCGGCCTCCTCATCGGCGGTCCCGAAGGAGATGCCGAAGAGGAGCTTCAGCTCCGCCGGCACCTGCAGGACATCGCGGACGGTGTCGGCGTAGACGCTGAGGACGGCCTGCGGGATGCCGCGGTAGCCGCGCGCGGTCAAGGAGAGCAGGAAGTTCTGCGCGTACATCCCCACGTCCCCGGCGGCCCGGACCCGATCGCCCAACGGGGGCAGGAACAGCAGAGCCACGTGCGGGGCGCCGTAGAAGTCGAGATTGGCACGGACGACGTCTCGCCGGCCCTCGTGGTCGGAGCGTTCCACCCCGTGCGCTGCATAGGTAACCGCGGCCTGCTGCTGCGACCTCTCCTGGTGCACGCCGTCGCCGTAGTCACCGGTGAAGTCCGGTGACGTCCGCTCCTGCTCGAAGGCGTCCAGCAGCGCCTGGGCGAGCGTGTCGCGGGCGGGTCCGGAGACCAGGTGCACCACCCACGGCTGGGTGTTGCTGTTCGAGGGTGCCTGCTGGGCATCCTCGAGGACGGCCCGGATGTCCGCGGCCGGTACGGGGGTGGGCAGGAACCGGCGCGCGGAGCGGCGGGCGCGCACGACGTCGGTGAAGGGTGCGTCCGCAACCATGGTCATGAGCCCTCGACCGCCAACCGGGGGTCGAGGCCGTACTGCTGGTGGGCGCCGAGGTTCTCCCGCAACGTAGGTCCTTCGTAGTCGAGGTGGTAGAGGCCACGCTCCTGCAGGATCGGTACGACCTCGTCGACGAAGGTGTCCACGCCGTCCTCGTAGACGTCGGGGGAGATCCAGAACCCGTCGCAGGCTCCGGCCTCGAACCACTCCTGCAGGTGATCCGCGGTCACCGACGCGGGCCCCACGGGTGTGGGGTGGTAGTCAATCACTCCGTGGGCCAGGACGTCGCGGATGCTCCAGCCCGCTTGGGCGACCTCGAGCGCCTTGGGGGAACGAGGATCGAAGGGGCTGGGCCGGGCCTGGTCGAGTTGCGCTGCGGTCAGCGGCTGGTCGATCTGGTCGAGGTCGAGGGGAAGCCCGAGCATGGACCCCAGGTAGGCGACCCGGTCAGGGAAGGTGTGCTCACCGAGGGCGGTGCGACGGTCGAGGGCCTTACGCACGGTGGGGGCGATGGCGGGCATGACCCCGGCGAAGAACTTGACCTCGTCCGGGTCGCGTCCGGCGCGGCGGGCGGCGTCGCGAACGGCTTCTCGTTGGGCGCGGGCGTCCTCGATGGTGAAGGTGGCCCCGATCACGCCGCTGGCGTAGCGCCCGGCGATCTGCAGGCCGTTCGCTCCGCCACCGGCGGAGAAGACGACGGGCTGTCCCTGCTCAGACGGTGGGATGGGCAGCGGTCCGCGGGAGGCGACGTATTCACCCTGCAGGTTGACGGGCTGGACCTGGGCGGCGTCGGCGAAGCGTCCGCTCTCGGCGTCCTTGATCCAGGCCTCGGCCCCCCAGCTGCCCCACAGGGCCTGGACGATCTGGATGGCCTCGTGGGCGCGCTGGTAGCGCTGGGGACGCGGGGCGATGGTCGCGCCGAAGTTCGCCGCCGAGGCGGGCTCGCTGGTCGTCACCGCGTTCCAGCCGGCGCGGCCGTGGCTCATCACGTCCAAGGTCTTGAACTGACGCGCGATGTTGTAGGGCTCGTTGAACGTCGTGGAGCCGGTGATGACGAACCCGATGCGCTCGGTCTCCCGCGCGATCGCCGCCATCGTGAGCATCGGCTCCAGGGTGAGCATCGGCGGTGCGTGGTCGAGGTCGTCCGGTGGGGTGAGGTGGTCGGGGACGAAGAGGAAGGCGAACTTGCCCCGCTCGGCGGAGCGGGCGTAGCGGACCAGGGCGTCGATGTCGGTGTAGTTGGAGGGGTCGACCCCGGGAGCGCGCCAGGCACCGGGCTGGCTGCCGTAGCCGTTGCCCAGCTGCATGGCCAGGATCATCTGCGGTTTGGTCATCGTGGTTCCTCGGCGAAGGCGGGACCGCTGCCGCGGTCGTGGGTGGGGAGGTGCTTGGGACGGTCAGTGCCCGGTGGAAACCGGCACCGTGCCCGTGCCCGTGGTCTTGGCCCGGCCAGGCAGGAAGAGGGCACCGATCACGGCGGCGGCGGCGATGACCGCGGCGGCGGTGAAGGCCCCCTGGACTCCCGCCAGGGAACCACCACCCGCGTTCGCGGCCGGGTCGCCGGCGTCGGAGGTGATGGTGAGGACGGTGATGAGCACCGCGACGCCGATGGCCCCACCGAGCTGCTGCAGGGTGTTCAGCGCGGCGCTGCCGTGCCCGTAGAGGTTCTCCGGCAGCGAGGCCAGGGCGAGGGTGAACAGTGCGGTCCACATGAACGCCTGACCGGTGCAGATGGCCAGGTGGGTCAGCAGGATGACGGCCACCGGCCGCTCGGGGGTGGCGGTGGACATGAACCACAACGCGGCGACGTCGATGAGGGCGCCGATGATGACCAGGGTCCGCGGTCCGGTCTTCTCGTAGAGGCGTCCCACGATCGCGGAGACGATGGCGATGGCCGCACCGCCGGGCACCAGCAGCAGGCCGGTCTCCAGGACCCCCAGGCCCAGGACGTCCTGCAGCACCAGGGGAAGGAGGACGCCGACGCCGAAGGCGGTGGAGACCAAGAACAGCACGACGATGCTGGCCAGGGTGAAGCCGCGGTGGGTGAAGATCCGCATGTCCAGCAGGGCCGCGTCGCGGCGCTGCAGGCGGCGCTGACGCAGGACGAAGGCGGCGATGCCGGCCAGCCCGAGGACGACGGCGAGCAAGGAACTCGTCGGCAGGTGCCCGCCGGAGGTGTCGTGGGCGCTGGCCAGGCCGAAGACCAGGGCCCCGAAGCCGATCGCGGCCAGGATCAGGGAGGTGGCGTCGATGCTGCTGGGGACCGGGGTGGTCAGGTTGCGCATCAGGATCCCGCCCACGACGAGGGCGATCGCGGCCAGGGGCAGGACGAGGATGAAGATCCAGCGCCAGCTGAGGTTGGCCACGATCAGCCCGGAGATGGCCGGGCCGATCGCGGGGGCGACGGCACCGACGGCGGTGGTCAGGGCCATCAAGGAGCCGCGCCGGCCTTCGGGGGCCAGGCGGAAGGTGGTGGCCATCATCAGCGGGGCCAGGGTCGCGGTGCCGGCGGCCTGGACGATGCGCCCGGTGAGCAGGACCTCGAAGGTGGGGGCGAGGGCGGCGATGGCGGTGCCGACGGTGAACAGGGCCATCGTGGCGACGAAGAGGGGGCGCATGTTGAAGCGCTGCATGAGGAAGCCGGTGGCGGGAATGATCACGGCCATGGTGAGGGCGTAGGCGGTGGTCAGCCACTGCCCCGTGGCGGCGGTGATGTTCAGTTCGGCCATGACCTGGGGCAGGGCGACCCCCATGACCATCTCGTTGAAGATGACGATGAAGGCGGAGACGGCCAGGACGGCGATGACGACGACCTCGCCGGGCTCCAGGTGGGTCTTGGGCGCGGGGGCAGTCGTGGGTGCCTCCGCTGGGCGCGACCCGTGGTCCCCCGTCCGGCGGTCGGTTGTGGTCGATGACGTGGTCGACGGCGCGGTGGACGGCGTCGAGGCGCGGGCCGACTGCGTGGGAAGGCTCGGCTGCGTGCTCGTCGGTGTCGGTTCTGGTGTCTGGGTCACGGCGATCGGCTCCGGATCATGTCGGTGGGCTCAGGCCACGTCATCCCGGTCGAGGTCACCTAGGAGGTGAGTCGACGTGAGGTGTGTCGTGCAGGGGAAGAGAGCGGCACAGCAGCGGGTCGGGCTACCGCCCAGTGAGGTGGGGCGCCTGAATCCGTAGAGGGAGACGTCCTCCGCTTGCCTTGGCCAAGATTAAGGAGGTAGTCTCCGATTTGTCAACGAGAGGGTGTCGCCATGATCGAACCAGCCGCCGACGCACCTGCGACCGCACCGGCCGACGCGGCCCACGGCGCCGACGCAGGCATCAACGCCACGACCAAGGCGCCGACCGCAAGCCGTCCCCGCAAGACGCGCAGCGACAAGCAGCGCAACCGCGCTCACATCCTCGAAGTCGCCGAGGAGTTCTTCACCGAGCAGGGCGCGGCCAGCTCCCTGGACGCCATCGCCAAACGGGCCGGCATCGGGCCCGGCACCCTCTACCGGCACTTCCCCACCCGCGAAGCGCTGCTGGCTGCTCTGCTCGAAGCGCGCGATGAAGAACTGACCGCCCGCCGCGACGCCATCGTGGCGGAGGAGACTGATTCCGCCCGCGCGCTGGAACGGTGGCTGGACGCACTGGACACTTGGGCCAGCGCCTTCAACGGCCTTCCAGACCCACTGCGCGACGCCCTCACCACGGAAACCTCACCGTTGGCGATGACGTGTCAGGGCTACGTCACTACCACCGACCAGTTCCTCGCCGCCGCCCAGCGTGATGGTCGTGCCCAGCCGTGGGTCCGCGGAAGAGAGTTGTTCCTCAGCGTGCTGGCCACCGCCTGGGTGCGCGGTGCGGCCCTCGCTGATGAGGCCTCAGCTCAGTCACTGCGCGCCATCCTGCGCTCAGGGTGGGCCCTGCCCGACTGAGCCGTACCCACCCTCGACGTCACGCCCGTCAGCGGCCACAACGGCCGCAATGGCCGCGCCGGCCACGACCCCTGAGGACGCTGGGGGACGGCTCGCCGAGAGAGCACAGCAGTGACACCTCACCCCGGGGGCCTCGGCCTGCTCGGTGATCGGTTCCAGGTCGATCACACCTCCGGTGCTGCGTGCTGCCCCGGCACCCTCCACCGCCCGTTCCCTTCTTCTCCTCCTACTCTTGCGTGAGAGGTTTCGATGAACCACCGCACGATGATCCTCGGCCTGCACCTGGGCACCGGCTACGGCTCCCAGGCCGCCTCCTGGCGTCACCCGGACGTGGACCCCGCCAACTACACGAACTTCGACGCCCAGGTCCGTTACGCGCAGGCTGCTGAACGGGGGAAGTTCGCCTTCCTCTTCCTGCCCGACTCCCTGGCCATGACCCGCGACCTGGACCACGAAGTCCCGCAGGCGACGCTGGAGCCGATGCTCACCCTCGCCGCGATCGCCCGCGAGACGAAGCGCATCGGCTTCGTGGCCACCGGCTCGACCACCTTCAACGAGCCCTACAACCTCGCCCGCCAGTTCAAGACCCTCGACGTCATGAGCCACGGCCGCTCCGGCTGGAACGCGGTCACCACCAGCGACCCAGCCGCCGCCGCCAACTTCGGCCAGGCCATCGCCGATCGTCCCGAGCGCTACGCCCGTGCCCACGAGATGATCCAGATCGTCCAAGCGCTCTGGGGCAGCTGGGAAGCCGACGCGTGGGTCAAAGACCAGGCCACCGGGGTCTTCGCCGACACCGCGAAAATCCAACCCGTAAACCTGCAGGGCCGCTACGTCGCCGCCCGTGGCCCACTGCCCGTTCCGCCCTCCGAGCAGGGTCAGCCGGTCATCTTCTCCGCCGGCGGCGGGCAGAACGGACTCAACATCGCCGGGCGCTACGCCAGCGGCGTCATCGGCGCCGCCTTCAGCATCGACGACGCCCGCGCCCAGCGCGACGCCGTGCGCGAGGCAGCCCGGGCGGCGGGCCGCGACCCCGATGACGTCAAGTACTTCGCCGGCGTCATGCCCGCCCTCGGCACCTCCGTGCGCGATGCCCTGGATCGCAGGATCCGATTGAACGGTGACGTCTTCCCCGCCCGGGCGCCGCACCTGGGCGCCATGCTCGGCCTGCCCCTGGACGCCCGTCGCCTGGATGAGCCCCTCACGCCCGCTGAGCTGGCCGCCGCGCGTCCCAGTCCCTTCGACCCCCGCTCCCAGCACGCCCTCGAGGTGGCCCGTCAGGGCTGGACGATCCGCGAGGTCCTCGCCCACGGTGTCATCGACTACCACCCCACCCCGGTCGGCCCGCCCGAGGTCGTCGCCGACCACCTGCAGGAGTGGTTCGAGGCCGGCGCCGTCGACGGCTTCTGGGTCTCTCCCGACGTCAACGAGCGGGACATCGACACCTTCGTCAACGAAGTCATCCCCCTGCTGCAGGAACGGGGGCTGTACCACCGGGACTACGAAGGCGCGACGCTCCGGGAGAACCTCGGCGTCCCTTACCAGTACGGCCTCGACCCGCGCCTGCAAGCCGAAGCCTGAGGTCCTCCGATGCGTACCTGCTCCGTGCGTTCAGGTCGCCCGCATCGGGGCACGCCCATTCGTCTCGCGCCTACCGTGCGGGCGGCCTCGCAGCGGCCCCCCGTCGCATGGCCTCAGCCGCTCTTGACCGCTTCGCTCGGTCGGCCAGGCATACCTTCCCATCCATAGATCCGAAGAGCCAGTTATGCGGCGTTCAGCAAGCAGTGCGGGCTCTATCTCCTTCCGGGCGCCATCTCCAAGCACGCTGAAGAAATCGCGGCGGCCGGCCTGAAGGCGACCAAGACTGGCATCACTTTCTCACCGCGCAAGCCGATTCCGGACGACCTCGTCGAACGGCTGGCGCGGGCATCGCGAGACGACGCCGGGGCCTGAGGCGCAACTCTGGCGTGCCGGCGGGCCCGCGCTGTGATCGGACGCTAGGGCGGTGATCGAGCTCTGGCGCAGGAGTCGTAGCCGTCGGAGGTGGAGAAGGCGTCCTGGATCTAGACGGCGGCCAGGGCAGTTCCTTCCCTGTGTTGACAGTCACGGTCGGGCGGCGGGGGCCTTTCCTGTCCCGTCCCAGCGTCCGTTTCAGTTTCGTTCAGGCGAGTCGGGATGAACGCACCGCGATCGTCGGTCACCGTCACGCTGTTTGGCGAGCACGAGGCCCACGGCGTGGAAGTTCGACCTCGCTCTCGTCGACCGCCCCAGGACGGGGGCTCGTGGGACGCGACGACGGTCACGGATCCTCGTCCCCGAGCTGGACTGAGCGCCCGCCACGGGCAGCGCGTCGCGCACGGGCACGCGACGGGGGAGTTCGGCGACCACCTCCGCAGGTGCGGTGCCGGTGAACTCGGCCGGGGGTCCACGACCGCGGGGTGATTGCCGGGCGGGGCCCCCGGGTGCTCAGGCCGGTGGCAGGTCCCACACGTCGGCGAGCATCCCGCCGTCGTCGGTGTGCCGGGCGGCGGCGGGGGAGTCGAGCACCACGAGCAGTTGCTCGCCGTGGTCGGTGCCGTGGGCGCCGGGGGGCAGCACGGCGATGCCCTCCGCGTGGTCCTCGCCGTGCCCGTGCGGCAGGTCCAGGACGACGGGCAGCTCGTCGGGGCGCACCACCTCGGCGCCGTCGGCGGCGCAGGCGCCCACCCACCGGTGCACGCGCACCGGCCCGGACAGGCTCATCGACGGGCCCGCCAGCACCAGGAGGTCCTCCCCGTGCGGGCAGAGGTCGCGCACGCCCAGGCCGCCCAGGTCGAGCAGGTGCAGGCGGTAGCGCTCGCCCTGGCCGGGCCCGTCGCCGAAGCGGGTGAGCTGGAGCCGGTGCGGGTCCTTCGGGTGGGTCTCGGGCCGCACCTCCACCACGACCGCCCAGCCGCGCAGCACGGGCCCGCGGAAGCCGACGTACAGGCGGACCTCGTCGTCGCGGTGGTGCACGGCGACGCCCTCGACGTCCACGCCGTTGTCCTTGCTGGGGATGCGCAGGAAGGGGGCGATGAGGTCGTCGTCGTCGAGCAGGTCGGTCAGGGCGTCATCGTGGGCGCCGAGGACGGCGGCGGTGAGCTCCTCGCCGTCGACCTCGACGCGGCGGGCGGGCAGGCCCGTGGCGGGGTCGACGGGCAGGCGGACCAGCACGTAGCGGTTGTCCTCGCGCACCACCTTGCCCAGGCGCTTGCGGGCCTTGGCGTCGGAGTCCTCGGGGCGGATCTTCTTGCGCTTGAGGCTGTGCGAGCCGATCGCCCACAGCCAGGGGCCGTTGCGGGCGAGGCCCTCGATGTCTGCCTCCTCCTCGCCGCCGGCGGGCATGTCCACGAGGTCGGCCAGGTGCACGCTGACCTGCTCGGCGTAACCGGTGACCTCGCCGTCGGTGGAGCGCTGCGCGGTGAGGCGCTCCACCGTGGCGGTCTCGTCGCCGGCGACCCACAGGTGCTCGCCGTCGGTGCGGACGGCGGAGAGGTTGGTGTGGGTCTCGCCGGCGCGGGAGTCGGCGGAGAAGCGCAGCGGGATTCGTCGCACGGGAGCGTCCACGACGACGACCCTAGTCAACAGGGGGGGGAGAGCGGACGACGGGACTCGAACCCGCGACCCTCACCTTGGCAAGGTGATGCGCTACCAACTGCGCTACGTCCGCACGCCCGCTGGTCCGGCCGGAGCCGGTCCTGCGTGGCGTCGTAGACCTTAGCCCACGCCGGGGGGCGCTCCCGACAGGACCCGGCGGCGCGGGAACACGCGCGCCCCTTCGGCAGTTGAGCCGAGTGGACTCAAGTGAGCTGACTGCCGGGTTGACAGATCTGCTGCGGTCGGCAGACTTGAGCTCAGAAGGCTCAATCGTCGAGAAGGGGATCTCCACCATGGCACGTGCGGTCGGCATCGACCTCGGTACCACCAACTCCGTCGTCTCCGTCCTGGAGGGCGGTGAGCCGACGGTCATCGCCAACGCCGAGGGTGGGCGCACGACCCCGTCCGTCGTGGCGTTCGCCAAGAACGGCGAGGTCCTGGTCGGCGAGATCGCCAAGCGCCAGGCCGTCACCAACGTCGACCGGACGATCCGCTCGGTCAAGCGCCACGTCGGCACCGACTGGACCGTCGCGATCGACGACAAGAAGTACACCCCGCAGGAGATCAGCGCCCGCGTCCTGCAGAAGCTCAAGCGCGACGCCGAGTCGTACCTGGGCGAGGCCGTCACCGACGCCGTCATCACCGTGCCCGCGTACTTCTCCGACGCGCAGCGCCAGGCCACCAAGGAGGCCGGCGAGATCGCCGGCATGAACGTCCTGCGCATCATCAACGAGCCCACCGCGGCCGCGCTCGCCTACGGCCTGGACAAGGGCAAGGAGGACGAGCTCATCCTCGTCTTCGACCTCGGCGGCGGCACGTTCGACGTGTCCCTCCTGGAGGTCGGCAAGGACGAGGACGGCTTCTCCACCATCCAGGTGCGCGCCACCTCCGGCGACAACCACCTCGGCGGCGACGACTGGGACCAGCGCATCGTCGACCACCTGCTGAAGAAGGTGCAGGGCAGCTACGGCATCGACCTGTCCAAGGACAAGATCGCGATGCAGCGCCTGCGCGAGTCCGCCGAGCAGGCCAAGAAGGAGCTGTCGACGGCGACCAGCACCGGCATCTCCCTGCAGTACCTGTCGATGACGGAGAACGGCCCCGTCCACCTGGACGAGCAGCTCACCCGCGCGCAGTTCGAGCAGATGACGCAGGACCTGCTGGACCGCACCAAGGCTCCGTTCCACGCGGTCATCCGCGACGCCGACGTCAAGCTCGCCGACATCGACCACGTGGTGCTCGTCGGTGGTTCCACCCGCATGCCCGCGGTGACGAACGTCGTCAAGGAGCTGACCGGCGGCCGCGAGCCCAACAAGGGCGTGAACCCGGACGAGGTCGTCGCCATCGGCGCCGCCCTGCAGGCCGGTGTCCTCAAGGGCGAGCGCAAGGACGTCCTGCTCATCGACGTCACCCCGCTGTCCCTGGGCATCGAGACCAAGGGCGGGATCATGACCAAGCTCATCGAGCGCAACACGGCCATCCCGACCAAGCGCTCGGAGGTGTTCACCACCGCCGACGACAACCAGCCCTCGGTGCTCATCCAGGTGTTCCAGGGCGAGCGCGAGCTGGCCCGCGACAACAAGCCGCTGGGCACGTTCGAGCTCACCGGCATCGCGCCCGCCCCGCGCGGCGTGCCGCAGGTCGAGGTCACCTTCGACATCGACGCCAACGGCATCGTCCACGTGTCGGCGAAGGACCGCGGCACCGGCAAGGAGCAGTCGATGACCATCTCCGGCGGCAGCGCGCTGTCGAAGGAGGACATCGAGCGCATGGTCAAGGACGCCGAGGCCCACGCGAACGAGGACAAGCAGCGCCGCGAGGAGGCCGAGGCCCGCAACCAGGCCGAGAGCCTCGTCTACCAGACGGAGAAGTTCATCGCCGACAACGCGGACAAGCTGCCCGCGGAGGGCCGCGAGGAGACCGAGAAGGCCGTCGCGGAGCTCAAGAGCGCGCTGAACGGCACCGACGCGGCCGAGATCAAGGCCAAGACCGAAGCCGTGGCGCAGGCCAGCCAGAAGCTGGGCTCGGCGATGTACGCGCAGGCGCAGGGTGAGGGTTCCCCCGCCGGTGACGCGGGCGCCTCGGCCGGCCCGGACTTCACCAAGCCCGCCGACGAGGACGTCGTGGACGCCGAGGTCGTCGACGACGAGAAGGACAAGTGATGTCGGAGGAGTTCCCCGAACCCACGGTCGTCCGCGACCGTCGCCGCATCGACCCCGAGACCGGGCAGCTGCGCGAGCCGGCACCCGCCGCGGAGCAGCCCGCCGAGGCGGCGGCCCAGCCGACCGTGGGTGGCCCGGACGACGGCGCCGCCGACGCCGAGCTGGAGGCCGCGCAGGCCCTGGCGGCCGAGCGGCTGGAGGAGCTGCAGCGGCTGAACGCCGAGTACGTCAACTACCGCAAGCGGGTCGACCGCGACCGGGACGTGGCGCGCAACGCGGCGCTCTCCAGCGTGGCGGAAGCGCTGTTGCCGGTGCTGGACGACGTGCACCTGGCGCGCCAGCACGGCGACCTCACCGGCCCGTTCTCCGCGATCGCCGACAAGCTGGAGGCGACGCTGGGCCGGTTCGGGCTGGAGCGCTACGGCGAGCCGGGCGAGCCGTTCGACCCGGCGGTGCACGAGGCGCTCATGCACAGCCACTCCGACGAGCACGAGGTCGCCACCTGCGTGCAGGTCCTGCAGCCGGGCTACCGGTTCGGCGAGCGGGTGCTGCGGCCGGCGCGCGTCGCGGTGGCCGACCCGCAGGGATGAGCCCGGCGGGAGTCCAGAGGATCGACAGCACAGGGGGGAGGGGACGCCGGTGAGCATGCAGGACTGGGCCGAGAAGGACTTCTACGCCGTTCTCGGCGTCTCCCACGACGCCGACGCCGCCGAGATCAAGAAGGCGTACCGCAAGAAGGCGCGCACCCTGCACCCGGACGCCAACCCGGGTGACGCGGCCGCCGAGCAGCGGTTCAAGGAGGTCGGGGAGGCGTACGCCGTCCTGTCCGACCCCGAGCAGCGCCGTCAGTACGACGGCGTGCGCGCCATGGTCGGCGGTGGCGCCCGGTTCTCCGCCGGCGGCGCCGGCGCACCGGGCGCCGGAGCGGGTTTCGAGGACCTGCTCGGCGGGTTGTTCGGCCAGGGCGGCCGCCCGCCCGGCGGCGTGCGGTTCGGCACGCCCGGCGGCGCGGGGGCCGGGGGTTTCGAGGACCTGCTCGGCGGGTTGTTCGGCCAGGGCGGTCCGGGTGCCCCGGGAGGTGCCGGGAACCCGTTCGGGGGCCCGCCGCCGCCGGCGCGCGGGCAGGACCTGGAGGCCTCGGCGCGGGTGGGTTTCCGCGCCGCGCTGGAGGGCGCGACGGTGACGCTGCGGGTCCCCGACCCGCGCGGCGGCCCGGTGCGCACCGTCAACGCCCGGCTGCCGCAGGGTGTGCGCGACGGGCAGAAGGTCCGCCTGCGCGGCCAGGGGATGCCCGGGCCCGGCGGCACGGCCGGCGACCTGCTCGTCACCGTGCACGTCGAACCGCACCCGGTGTTCACGCGCGAGGGCGACGACCTGCGCATGACGCTGCCGGTCTCGTTCGACGAGGCGGTGCTGGGGGCGACGGTGGAGGTGCCGACCCTGGACGGCGCGACCGTCCGGGTCAAGGTCGCGCCCGGCACGCCGTCGGGCCGCACCCTTCGCCTGAAGGGGCGCGGCGTGAAGCGCTCGCGCTCCTCCGACGACCGCGGCGACCTGCTGATCACCGTGGAGGTCGTGGTTCCGCAGCGCGTGGACGGCGCCGTGCGCGAGGCCGTGGAGGCGTTCGCGAAGGCCACCGCCGGTGAGGACCCGCGCGCCGGCCTGGCGGAGCGGGCGCGCAGCTAGGCAGTCCCCGCCAGGCCGCCCCGGTTCCGCCGGGGCGGTCTGGCGGGTCCCTCCGGGTCCTGCCCGGGGGTCGCAGGGGTTTCGAGCGGGTGGGAGGAGGCGGGGCGTGTTCGACCACGACGACGACGCGGCGGTGTTCGTCATCTCGGTGGCGGCGGAGCTGGCGGGGATGCACCCGCAGACGCTGCGCCAGTACGACCGGCTGGGGCTGGTCTCCCCGAGCCGCGCGCGCGGGCGCGGGCGGCGCTACTCCGCGCGCGACATCGCCCAGCTGCGCGAGGTGCAGCGCCTGTCCCAGGAGGACGGCGTGAACCTCGCCGGCATCAAGCGCATCCTGGAGCTGGAGAACCAGGTGACCGCGATGGGCCGGCGCATCGAGCAGCTGGAGGCCGAGGTGGACCTGGTGCGCCAGCAGGCGCGGCGGATCTTCGCCGCGGGGATGGCCGGCGACATCGTCGCCACCCCCGTCGGCAAGCGCCCGCCCTCCCCGCAGCGCTCGACCGCGCTGGTGGTGTGGCGCCCGGAGCGCGCCCCGCGCTGACGCTCACCCCGCGACGAGGCCGCCGGCCGCGACCACCTGGTAGCGGTGCGGCCGGCCGGCCCAGCACGCCCACGAACGCGGTCAGGGCCAGCAGGTGCGCGGCGACCAGCGGCAGCAGCACGCGCCGCTGCCCGTGCCGGTCGCACAGCA
>NZ_JBJLSE010000101.1:0-14134 GCF_050871845.1 Kineococcus arenarius subsp. arenarius | reverse complement strand
GAACCCCCGGCGCGCACCGCGCCGGGGGTTCCGCGCGTCCGGGCCGGGAGGCAGGCTGGCGCGGTGGACGCTCCCTGGGACCTGACCGTCGTGCACACCGCCGACCTGGGGCCGCGGCGGCTGCGCGAGGTGCGCCTCCTGCTCGACGACGCCTTCGTCGGCGACGTCGACGACACCGACCTCGACCACGCCCTGGGCGGGCTGCACGTGCTGGCCCGGCTCGACGGCGCCCTCGTCGGCCACGCCGCCCTGGTGCAGCGTTCCCTCGTCGCCGGCGGCCGGCCGGTGCGCGCCGGGTACGTGGAGGCCGTCGCGGTCGCCGCCGCGCACCGCCGCCGCGGGCTGGGCTCGGCGCTGATGGGCGTCGTGGAGGACCTGGCCGCCCGCGCGCACGAGGCGGTGTTCCTCGGCGCCTCCGACGACGGCGCGCGGCTGTACCGCCCGCGCGGCTGGCGGGTGTGGAGCGGGCCGACGGGCGTGGTGACCCCCGAGGGGGTGCGCGCCACGCCCGACGACGACGGCGGCGTCCACGTCCACGACCCCGCCGGCGCGCTGGACGTGACCACCCGGCTGCTGTGCGACTGGCGCTGCGGCGACGTGTGGTGAGCGCCGGCGGGGCCCGGCTCAGCCGACGCCGAACGCCTCCTTGACGGGGTCGATCGCGAAGTAGAGGACGAACAGGGCGGCCGTCAGCCACATCAGCGGGTGCACCTGGCTCGCCTTGCCGCGCGCGACCTTCAGGACGACGTGCGCCACGAAGCCCGCGCCGATGCCGGCGCTGATCGAGTAGGTGAACGGCATGAGCACGATCGTCAGGAACGCGGGCAGCGCGATCTCCACGTCGTCCCAGTCGATGCCCTTGACCTGCGTCATCATCAGGAACCCGACGACGACGAGGGCGGGCGTGGCGGCCTCGTAGGGCACGATCGCCACGACCGGCGCCAGGAAGGTCGTCAGCAGGAACGCCACCCCGGTGACCACGCTGGCCAGGCCGGTGCGCGCGCCCTCCCCCACGCCGGTGGCGGACTCGATGTAGCTGGTGTTGCTGGAGACGCCCGCGGCGCCGCCGGCCGCGGCCGCGAGCGAGTCCACCACCAGGATGCGCCGCGTGCCCGGCGGGTTGCCCTCGGCGTCCAGCAGGTCGCCCTCCTTGCCGATGGCGACCATCGTCCCCATCGTGTCGAAGAAGTCGGCCAGCAGGAGCGTGAAGACGAGCAGGACGACGCTGACGACGCCGATGCGCTCGAAGGAGCCCAGCAGGTTGAACTGCCCGAGCAGCGAGAAGTCCGGGGTGTCCACCCAGGAGTCCGGCAGCGCCGGCACGTTCAGGCCCCAGGCGCGCGCGTCGCGCACCTCGCCGTCGGCGCCGGTGCGCGGGCCCAGCTGGGCGATCGCCTCGACGACGACGGCGAGCACGGTGGCGGCGACGATGCCGCCGAGGATGGCCCCGCGCACTCCGCGCGCCATGAGCACGATCATCAGCAGGAGCCCGACGACGAAGACGAGCGTGGGCCAGCCGTTGAGGAAGCCGCCGATGCCCAGTTCCAGGGGGGTGCCACTGCCGGAGCGCACGAATCCCGCGTCGACGAGACCCACGATGGTGATGAACAGGCCGATGCCGACGCTGATGGCGGTCTTCAGCTGCGCCGGCACGGCGTGGAAGACGGCCTCCCGGAAACCGGTCAGGACGAGGACCAGGATGATCAGGCCCTCCAGGACCACCAGGCCCATCGCGTCCGCCCACGTCATCCCCGGCAGCGCGGCGACGCCGAAGGCGACGAACGCGTTCAGGCCCAGGCCGGTGGCCAACGCCAGCGGGTAGTTGGCGACGACACCCATGAGGATCGTCATCACCCCGGCGACGAGCGCGGTGGCCGCGGCGACCGCCGCGAGGTCCGGGGCGTCACCGCCGCCGAGGAAGGCGCCGGTGCTGTCGGGCTGGGTGCCGATGATCAGCGGGTTCAGCACGACGATGTAGGCCATCGTGAAGAACGTGGCCAGGCCGCCGCGGACCTCGCGGGCGACGGTGGAGCCGCGTTCGGCGATCCGGAAGTACCGGTCCAGCGCGGAGCGCCGCTGGGCGGGTTCGGTGGGGGTGGCCATGAGCACCTCGGGCGTTCTCGAGCGGGAGCGGCGTGCGGCCGCGACGTCGAGGCCCGTGCGGATCCTGCCAGAGCCGGCGCCGCGACCGGGAACGCCCGCACGGGCCGTCGGCGGCCCGGGACGCTCAGTGGCTGGTGGTGCCGCGGCGCGACTCCAGCACGGGATCGACGAGGTTCTCGACGACGAGGCCGGTGACGACGGCGTCCACCGCGGCGTGCAGGACCTCCACGACGCCCTCGCCGCTGCGCCAGGTGCGCGGCGGGGCGCCCGCGCCGGTGGCGTTCTGCAGGGTCTGGTCGACGATGATCCGGGTGAGGGTCTGCGCGACGTCGGCGCGCACCCGCAGCAGGCCGCTGGCCCGCCACACCCCGCGCAGGGCGCCGAGGGCGGCGCTGGTGGCGACCTGCGCGGCGAGCGTCGCCGCGACGGGGTGCTCGTCGTCACCCGGGTGGCGGCCCAGCAGGATCAACAGGGTGCGTCCCGGCACGTGCGACGCGGGCCGGCCGGTGACCGCGCGCTCGACGCGCTGCCCGGCCACCGTCGCCACCGCCCCCGCGAGCCCGCCGAGCACGCCGCGGGCGGCGGCCCGCGCCAGCACCGCCGGGCGCGTGCCGTCCGCCTCGGTGATCGTCAGCCCCACGGCGCCACCCTGCCCGGCCCCGCGCTCCCCCGCCACCGCACCGCACCGCACCGCATCCCCTTCCCGCGGTGATCAAGGAAGTTGCAACATCCTTGATCACCGTGATCATGCATGTTGCAACTTCCTTGATCATCGCGGGTGGGGTGGGGGGGTGGCGTCAGGGGCGCTGGCCGAAGACGTGGCGGCGCACCCAGGCGTGCATCGCCACGGCGGCCGCGGCGCCGACGTTGATCGAGCGGGTCGAGCCGAACTGCGCGATGGCGAGCACGTCCGTGCAGTGCGCCACCGCCTCGTCCGTCAGCCCCGGGCCCTCCTGGCCGAACAGCAGCACGCACGCGCGGGGCAGGTCGTACGTCTCCAGCGGGACCGAGCCGTCGACGTTGTCGATCCCCACCACGGGCAGGCCGCGCTCGCCCGCCCAGTGCGCGAGCGCGGCCACGTCGGCGTGGTGGTGCACCGACAGGTACCGGTCGGTGACCATCGCGCCGCGCCGGTTCCAGCGCTTGTGCCCCACGACGTGGGCCCCGGCGGCGTTGACCGCGTTGGCGGTGCGCACCACCGAGCCGATGTTCGCGTCGTGCTGCCAGTTCTCCACCGCGACGTGCAGCGGGTGCCGGCGCGTGTCGAGGTCGGCGACGATCGCGGCGTTGGACCAGTAGCGGTAGGCGTCCACGACGTTGCGGCGGTCGCCCTCGCGCAGCAGCTCGGGGTCGTAGCGGGGGTCGTCCGGCCAGGGGCCCTCCCAGGGGCCGACCCCGACCACGCGCTCCGGCGCGTCCCCCTGCTCGCTGCCCGGCACCGGTCCATCCTGTCAGCCCCCTGTCAGCGTCCCGCCGGTTCCCCCGAGGAGTGCCCGTGCCCCGTCCCCGCCCGTTCGCGCAGGTCGACGTCTTCTCCGCCGTGCCGTACCGGGGCAACCCGGTGGCGGTGGTCCTGGACGCCGAGGGTCTGGACGCGGAGGCGATGCAGCGGTTCGCGGCGTGGACGAACCTGTCGGAGACGACGTTCGTGCTGCCGCCGGCCGACCCGGGAGCGGACTACCGGTTGCGGATCTTCACCCCCGGTGGGGAGCTGCCGTTCGCCGGGCACCCCACCCTCGGGTCCGCGCACGCGTGGCTGGGGGCGGGCGGGCGCCCGCGCGGCGGCGACGTGGTGGTGCAGGAGTGCGGTGCCGGGCTGGTGCCGGTGCGCCGCGACGGGAGCGCGCTGAGCTTCGCGGCGCCGCCGCTGGTGCGCACCGGTCCCCTGGAGGAGGACGTCCTGGAACGGGCGGTGCGGGCGCTGGGCCTGGCCCGCGCGGACGTGCTGGACCACCGGTGGGTGGACAACGGCCCCGGCTGGGCGGCGCTGCGGTTGACCTCGGCGCAGCGGGTTCTGGAGGTGGAGGTCGACGCGCCCGCCCTGGGCGACCTGCCGCTGGGGGTGGTCGGCGCCCACCCGGCCGGGTCGGAGCACGCCGTGGAGGTGCGCGCGTTCGTGCCGGAGCTGGGGGTGCCGGAGGACCCGGTGACCGGCAGCCTCAACGCCGGCCTCGCCCAGTGGCTCACCGGGGACGGCACCCTGCCGCCGGACTACACCGCCGCGCAGGGCACCCGGGTGGGCCGGGCCGGCGTGGTGCGGGTGCGCACGCTGGACGGCGCGGTGTGGGTGGGCGGGGACAGCACGACCTGCGTGGAGGGCACCGTCCGGCTCTGAGGCGGTGGCTCCGGGGCGGTTCAGCCGCCGCCGCGGCGCGCCGATGACCCTGGTCACGCCCGCTCGTCCCCTGGAGGTCCTCGTGTGCCGGCTCCTCGCCTTCGCCGCTCCGGGCCCCACCACGCTCGCGGAGCTGATCGGCGCCGAGCGGCTGGCGGCGTTCCGCGGCCTGTCGGGCCTGCACGCCGACGGGTGGGGCACGGCGTGGGTCGACGGGACCCGCGAGGTCCGGCGGGTGCGCGACGCGCTGCCGGTGCAGCGCTCGCGCCGCGGGGCGGCGGCGCTGGCGGAGCGGCCGAGCACCGCGCGGCTGGTGCACCTGCGCCTGGCCACGCCGGGGATGACGGTCGGGCACGAGAACAGCCACCCGTTCCTGCACGGCGGCGTCGCCTTCGCCCACAACGGCTCGGTGCCGTCGGTGCCGGTGCTGGAGGACCTGGTCGGCGAGCGGCACCTGACCGACGTGCGCGGCGGCACCGACAGCGAGCGGATCTTCGCGCTGGTGCGCCGGTACGCCGACGCGGGCGCGGACCTGACGACGGCCGCGGCCCGCGCGACGGTCCGGCTGCGCGAGGCGTTCCCGGGCGCCAGCTTCAACGCGGTCCTGCTGAGCGCGGACGAGGTGGTCGTCGTGCACGCCAGCGAGCGCTCACCCGTGCCGCTGGCCGACCTGTGCGCGAGCGGCCTGGCGCCGGCGGACCTGCCGCGCGACCACGTCGAGGGCTACTACCGGATGAGCCTGCTGCGCCGCCCGGACGGGGCGGTGGTGTTCACCTCGGCGGGCATCGACACCACGGGCTGGGAGCCGCTGCCGCCGGCGTCGATCACCACGGTGCGGCTGGGCACCCTCCAGGTGCGGGTGCGCGACCTGGAGGGTGCGGCGGCCCGCGGTCAGAGGGTGGCGGGCACCGTGCCGGGGTCGCCGTCGGCGGCCGCGGCCAGCACCGGGACGGCCTGCTCGATCGCGTAGGGCAGCGACAGCGGGCTGGAGAACCCCAGTGCGCCGGCGAAGTCGTCCTCGAAGATCGGCATGTAGACGGTGCGCCCCTCGGTGACGACCGCCAGGCCGGCGGCCGCGCCGTTGGCGGTGAACTCCTCGGCGGTGGCGCCCAGGACGACGAGCACGTCGGTGTCCATGACGGAGGCCTGCTCGGCGCTGAGCTCCCCCTCGACGGGGTTGCCCTCGAAGCCGAGCTCCTGGAAGAACTTGCCGCGCGGGTCGCCGGCACCCAGCAGGTAGTACTGGCCGCTGATGATCAGGGCGACGGTCACGGTCCTGCTGGCGAAGTCGGGGTTCGCGTCGACGGCGTCCTGGAAGTCGGCTTCGACCTCCTCGGTCAGCGACTCCGCCTCCTCGACCCGGCCCAGGGCCTGGCCGATGACCCGCAGCTCCTCCTGCCAGGTCGCGGCCGCGCCCTCGGTCGGGCCCGGGACGTCGGCGATGGTGGGGGCGATGGCGCTGAGCTGGTCGTAGAGGCCCTGCTCCATGTAGGAGTAGGCCCCGATGATCAGGTCGGGCTGCAGGGCGGCGATCGCCTCGAGGTTCAGCTCCGCCTCACCGACCTCCGGGATCCCGCCCTCGGGCAGGAGGTCCTGGGCCCACGGCCGCTGGGCGGAGTCGTAGCTGAGGGTCTTGCGGGTGCCCACGGGCGTGATGCCCAGGGCGAGGACGAAGTCCTGCTCGTTGTAGCCGACGGTCACGACCCTGGTGGGGGCCTCGGTGATCTCGGTGGAGCCGAGCTCGTGCTCGACGGTGACGGGGAAGGCGCCGCTCCCGCCGGAGGCGGACGTGCCCGACGAGGTGGAGCCCGCGGCCGCGGGGTCCTCCTCACCGCCGCAGGCGGACAGGGTGGCCAGGGCGCCGGAGGCGGCCAGCGCGGTGAGGACGGATCGACGGTGCACGCGCCGAGGGTAGCCTCACCTCACCCCGCGCCGGTGCGGTCTGCCCGGCGCGGGATCAGGCCGCGCGCCGCCACGCCGAGCGCAGCGACAGGCTGCGCCCGGTCTGCAGCAGGGAGTTCTCGTACAGCCGCCGGGCGACGACGACGAACAGCGCGGCGGTGGCGGCGATGACCAGCAGCGCGATGAGCGGTTCGGTCCAGCCGACGTCGCCCTGCAGGACCCGCTTGGGCATGACCATCGGGGAGGACAGCGGCACGTACGACAGGACGGTCTGCAGCGTGCCGGGGTCGTTGGCGGCGAACGTCGCGAAGAACGGCAGCATGACGAGCATCTGCACCGGGGTGGCGGTGGACTGCAGGTCCTCCAGCCGGCTGGCCATCGCCCCGGCCGCCGCCCACAGGCACGAGAGCATCGCGAAGCCGACGACGAAGAACACCACGAACCACACCGCGGCCGCGGGCACGCTGGGCAGGCTCTCCAGCAGCTCCGGCTCGGCGACCGCCAGACCGCCCAGGCCGACGGCCACCAGCAGCACGATCTGCCCCAGCGCCAGCAGCCCGTTGCCGACGATCTTCCCGACGAGCAGCTGGTTCACCGGCACGGTGGTGACGAGCAGCTCCACCACGCGGGTCTGCTTCTCCTGCACGACGCTCTGGGCGATGGAGTAGCCGAAGATGACGACGATCTGCAGGAACAGGATCGCGAACGCCAGCCCCAGCAGGTAGGTGGTGAACGGGTCCACGGCGTCCGGGTCGAGCAGGCGCTGGGCGGGCGGCGGCAGGGTGAGGACCTGCTCGGCGGTGGTCTCGTCCACGCCCGCCCCGGTCAGCAGCGCCACCGACTGCGCGGCCCGCACCCGCGCCGAGAGGACGTCCGCGAGCCCCGAGGGGACGTTGCGGTCGCCGACGACCTCGGCGGTGCCGGACGCGGCCGGCAGCACCGCGGCGTCGACGTCCCCGGCGCGCACGGCGGCCTCCGCGGCGGCGGCGTCGGCGACGGTGCGCACCTCGACGCGCACGTCGCCGCCCTCACCGGGCCGTTCGGCCAGCAGCGGGGCGGTGGCGGGGGTGGCGGCCACGTCGTAGCGGTCGGTGCCGCCGGAGAGCAGGCCCGGCAGGAACGCCGCGGCCAGCACGATGACCAGGAGCAGGAGCGTGGAGAAGACGAACCCCTTGTCGCGCAGGCGCTCGCGCACCTCCCGTTCGGCCACGAGCCACCACTGGCGCTGGACGCTCGCGGTCGCGCTCACCGGGACACCTCCGAGAACAGGTCGGACAGGGACGGCACGACGGGCGCGAACGAGCGCACCGGGCCGCGGCGCAGCGCCTCGGCGAGGAGCCGCTGGTCGGTGCCGGCACCCTCCACCTCCACGACGACGCGACCGGGGGCGGAGTCCACCGGTCGCACCCCGGGCACGTCGCGCACCCACTCCAGCGGGCCGTCCGCCGCCAGCGCGTACCGGGACCCGGCGCGCCCCCGGCGCAGCTCCTCCGGTTCCCCGGCGGCCACGACGCGCCCGCCGGCGAGGATGACGAGCTCGTCGCACAGGCGGTCCACGAGGTCCAGCTGGTGGCTGGAGAACAGCACGCCGACGCCGGCGCGGACCCGCTCGCGCAGCAGTTCCGCCATCGCGTCCACGGCGAGGGGGTCCAGGCCGGAGAACGGCTCGTCCAGGACGAGCAGCTCCGGGTCGTGCACGAGGGCGGCGGCGACCTGCACGCGCTGCTGGTTGCCCAGGGAGAGCGACTCCAGCTTGTCCGCGGCGCGCTCCCCCAGGCCGAGGCGCTCCAGCAGCTCCTGCGCGCGGGTGGTGGCGGCGGCGCGGTCCACGCCGTGCAGGCGCGCCAGGAACACCAGCTGCTCCAGCAGCCGGCCCTTGGGGTAGAGGCCCCGCTCCTCGGGCATGTAGCCGAACCGGCGCCGCTGGGCGAGGTCGGGGACCCGCCCGCGGAACGTCACGGTGCCGGAGTCGGGGGCCAGGACGCCCAGGGCGATGCGCATGGTGGTGGTCTTGCCGGCGCCGTTGGCGCCGACGAAACCCACCATGCGCCCGTCGGGAACGGCCAGGCTCACGGCGTCCAGCGCGAGGCGGTCGCCGAAGCGGCGGGTGATGGAGTCCAGGACGAGCACGGGGCGACCGTAGGGACGTGCGAGCGCCGGCGCGTCACCCGTTCGGTGCACCGCCCCTCCCCCGCTCGGCGGGGTTCAGCCGCCGGCGGCGTGCACCCGCACGGCGGTGGCCTTCACGACGAAGTGGACCTCGTCGCCGGGGGTCAGGCGCGCCTCGGCGGCGGCCTCCACGGTGACGTCGGCGAACAGCTCCAGCGGCCCGTGGCGCCCGCGCACCCGCACCGCCCGCCCGCGCGGCTCCAGCTGGGTGACGGTGACGCGCCAGCGGTTGCGGGGGCTGCCGCTGGGGTCGGTGGCGTGCACGGCGACGGCGGCGGGGTCCAGGACCGCGACCGCCGGCTCCCCCGGCGAGCACCCGTCGTCGACGACGCCGGCGACGTCGGTGCCGTCGGGGGTGCGCAGGCCACCGGCGGTGGCGCGGCCGGCGAGCAGGACCAGCCCGGCGATCCGGGCGGCGAACGCGCTGCGGGGGCGGGTGAGGACGTCGCGCACCGCACCGCGCTCGGCGACGCGGCCGTCCTGGAGCACGGCGACGGTGTCGGCCAGGGCGAGGACGTCGAGCAGGTCGTGGGTGACGAGCACGGTGCCGTCGCGGGGGGCGTGCCCGCCGCGCAGCACCTCGCGCAGCACCTGCCGCACCTCGGGGGCGGCGGTGACGTCGAGGGCGGCCATCGGCTCGTCGAGCAGCAGCAGGCGCGGGCCGGTGGCGAGCGCCCGCGCCAGGGCGACCCGCTGGGCCTGGCCGCCGGAGAGCCCGCGCGGGCGGCGGCCGGCGAGGTGCGCGGCGCCGACGGCGTCCAGCCAGCGCGCGGCCCGCTCGCGGGCCTCGCGGCGGGGCGCCCCCGCGCTGCGCGGGCCGAAGGCGACGTTGCCGGCGACGCTCAGGTGCGGGAACAGCAGCGGGTCCTGGGCGAGCAGCGCCACGCCGCGGCGGTGGGCGGGCACGAAGACCTCGCGGCCGGGGCCCGCGGCGGCCAGGACCCGCCCGCCCAGCGCGACGCGGCCGGCGGTGGGCCGCAGCAGCCCGGCCAGCAGGTCCAGCAGGGTGGACTTGCCCGCGCCGTTGGGCCCGAGCACGGCCAGCACCTCGCCGGGGGCCGCCCGCAGGTCCACGGCCAGGCCGCGCGGGCCGTGCTGCGCGGCCACCTCCAGGCCGCTCACGCGACCCGGGGCCCGGGCCGGCCCCGCACGCCCACCACCACGAGCACGCTGACGACGACCAGCAGGAGCGAGAGGGCGACCGCGGCGTCCGGGTCGGTCTCGCGCTGCAGGTAGATCTCCAGGGGCAGGGTGCGGGTGACGCCCTGCAGGCTGCCGGCGAACGTGAGGGTGGCGCCGAACTCCCCCAGGGCGCGGGCGAAGGCCAGCACCGCGCCGGACGCCAGCCCGGGCGCCACCAGCGGCAGCGTGACGCGCACCAGCACCCGGCCCGGCCGCGCGCCGAGGGTGGCGGCGACGCGCTCGTAGCGCTCACCGGCGGTGCGCAGCGCCCCCTCGAGGCTGACGACGAGGAAGGGCATCGAGACGAACGTCTGCGCCAGGACCACCGCGAGGGTGCTGAAGGCGACCTGCACGCCGAGGGCGTCCAGGGCCGGTCCGAGCAGGCCGCGCCGGCCCACCGCGTACAGCAGCGCGAGCCCGCCGACGACGGGCGGCAGCACCAGCGGCAGCAGCACCAGCGCGCGCAGCGCGCGCAGGCCCGGGAAGCGGGCGCGGGCCAGCACCAGGGCCAGCGGGACGCCCAGCAGCAGGCAGCAGGCGGTGCTGGCCGTGGCCGTGACCAGGCTCAGGCGCAGCGCCGCCAGGGAGGAGGGGGAGGTCACCAGCGCGCCGAAGCGCGGCCAGTCCACGCGGGCGACGACCGCGACGAGCGGGACCAGCACGAGCAGCGCCCCGGCGGCGGCGGGCACGTGCACCCAGGCGGGCAGCGCACCGCCCACGGGCGCGGCGGCGCGGCGCTCCCGGCGGGCGCGCGCCCTCACGCGGCGGGCACCCCGAACCCGGCGGCGAGGAGGGCCTGCCGCCCCGCCGGGCCGGTGACGGCGTCGACGAACTGCGCGGCCAGCGCGGGGTCGGCGGCGTCGCGCAGCGCGGCGACGGGGTAGGTGTTGACCGCGCCGGCCGCCTCGGGGAACGGCACGGCGGTGACGGCGTCGCCGGCGCGGGCGACGTCGGTGGCGTAGACGAGACCGGCGTCGGCCTGGCCGGAGGTGACCTTGCCCAGGACGTCGGTGACGGAGGACTCCTCGCTGACCGGGGTCAGCGCGACGCCGGTGGCCTCCTGCACGCGCTGCGCGGCGGCCCCGCACGGCACCTGCGGCGCGCACGCGACCACCGCGAGCCCGGGCCGGGCGAGGTCGGCGAAGGAGGTGACGCCGGCGGTGTTGCCGGCGGGGGTGGCGATGGTCAGGACGTTGGTGGCGAACACCTCCGGCTCGCCGGCGGTCAGGCCGGCACCGGTGACGCGGGCCATCGTCGCCTCGTCGGCGGAGGCGAACACGTCGGCGGGGGCGCCCTCGGCGATCTGGGTGGCCAGGTCGGAGGAGCCGGCGGCGCTGAGCGCGACGTCGACGCCGGGGTGGTCGCGCTCGAAGTCCTGCGCCACCTCGGTGAACACCTCCTGCAGGGAAGCGGCGGCGAACACGGTGAGGGTCCGCCCGGCCCCGTCCGCGTCGGCGCACCCGGCGGGCAGCGCGGCCACCAGCGCGGCGGCCGCGGCGACCAGCGCGCGCGGGGCCCGGTGCGCGCTCACGCCCGCTCCCCCGCCGCGGTCTCCACGACCACGGTGGTGGCCTTGACGACGGCGGTGGCGCGGCTGCCGGGCTGCAGGCCCAGCTCCTCGGCGGCCTCGCGGCTCATCAGGGACACCACGCGGTGCGGCCCGCACTGCATCTCCACCTGCGCCATGACCCCGTCGACGAGGACGCGGGTGACCAGGCCCGCGAAGCGGTTGCGCGCCGAGCGCGCCACCCCGGTGGCGTCGGGCGCGGCGCCGGCGGAGTTGCGCACCGCGAAGGCGGCCAGGGCGGCGCCGTCCACGACGAGGCGCCCGGCGCCGTCGCGCGCGGCGGGCAGCGCCCCGGCCTCGGTCCAGCGACGGGCGGTGTCGTCGGAGACGCCGAGCAGCTCGGCGACCTCGCGGATCCGGTACTGCGGCACGGCGGCAGCTTAGGGGCCGCACCTGCGGCACCGCGAGCCGGTGGCGGCCGCAGGTGCGTCACTCGCCGCGCAGGATCGCCAGCATCTCCGGCAGCTCGAACACCTGCGCCACGGCCACGCCGGACTGCCGGCCCAGCTCGGGGTCGGCCCCGGCGGCCAGCAGGGCGCGCACGGTCGGCTCGTCGCGGCGGAACACCGCTGCACCCAGCGCGGTCTGGCCCTTGTCGTTGACGCGGGCGTGGTCGGCGCCGCGCTCGAGCAGGGCCCGCACCAGCTCCTCGTGGCGGTGGTAGGCGGCCAGGATCAGCAGGGTGTCGCCGGAGGAGTTCGTCAGGTCCACCGGCACCCCCGCGTCCAGGCGCTCCAGCAGCGCCGCGGCGGCTCCCCCGCGCGCCAGCTCGAAGGTCTCCTGCAGGAAGCGCAGCTCGTCGTCGCTCAGGTCCGCGGTCACGACCCGACGGTAACGGCGGCCGGGGGGCTGGCGCGTGGGCCGCCGCGCCCCTACGGTGCACTGAACCGGTTCGGTGCAGCGTCGCCCGCGGGTCGCGCCGCCCGAGCCGCGACCGGCGAAGGACCCGAGAGGACGACGTGCTCGACACCGACAAGATCTCCGTGCAGCTGTACACGGTCCGCGACGCGCTCGCGGCCGACACCGACGGCACCCTGGCCCGCCTGGCCGCCATCGGCTTCCGCAAGGTCGAGCCGTTCGGCCTGACCGAGTGGGCGCCGAAGCTGGCCCCGGCCCTGGCCGCCCACGGCCTGAGCGCCCCCAGCACCCACGCCAAGGTCGTCGGCGGTGACGTCGAGGAGGTCCTCGCCGCCGCCGCCACCACCGGCACCACGCTCGTCGTGGAACCGTTCGTGGACCCCGAGCGCTGGACGAACGCCGAGGACGTCGCCGCGATCGCCGCCGAGCTGAACGCCGCCGCGCGCCGCGCCGCCGACGCCGGCGTCACCATCGGCTACCACAACCACTGGTTCGAGCTGGAGAACCTCATCGGCGGGCGCACCGCCCTGGAGGTCCTGGCCGACTCCCTCGACGACGCCGTCGCCCTGGAGGTCGACACCTACTGGGTCGCCGTCGGCGGCCAGGACCCCGCGGCCCTGCTGGGCCGGCTGGGCGAGCGCGTCAAGGCCGTGCACCTGAAGGACGGCGACGGCACCCGCGAGACGAAGAACCAGGTCGCCCTCGGCACCGGCTCGATCGACGTGGCCGCGATCCTCGCCGCCTCCTCCGGCGTGCAGCTGGGCGTCGTGGAGCTGGACGACACCACCGGTGACGTCTTCGACGCCGTCGCCGGCGGCTACGCCTACCTCGCCGGGAAGGGGGCGCAGGCGTGAGCGCACCCGAGCCCCGCACCGGCCCCGTCGGCATCGGCCTCATCGGCGCCGGCGTCATCTCCGGCACCTACCTGGAGAACCTCACCGCCTTCCCCGACGTGCGGGTGCACGCGATCGGCGACCTCTTCCCCGAGGCGGCGAAGGCCCGGGCCGAGGCGCACGGCGTGCCCCACCACGGCGGCATCGACGCGGTCCTGCAGAACGAGGACGTGGAGGTCGTCGTCAACCTGACGATCCCCGCCGCGCACGTGGAGGTCTCCTCCGCGGCCATCGCCGCCGGCAAGCACGTGTGGAGCGAGAAGCCCATCGCGCTGGACCGCGCCGGCGGCGAGACCCTCCTCGCCCAGGCGGCCGCCGCGGGCGTGCGGCTGGGCTGCGCCCCCGACACCTTCCTGGGCGCCGGCGTGCAGGCGTCGCTGGCCGCGATCCGCCGCGGCGACATCGGCACCCCGCTGAGCGCGCTGACGCTCATGCAGTCCCCCGGCCCGGAGTCGTGGCACCCCAACCCGGCGTTCCTGTTCCAGCACGGCGCCGGGCCGCTGTTCGACATCGGCCCGTACTACTTCACGCTGCTGGTGCAGGCGTTCGGCCCGGTGGCCGCGGTCGCCGCGATCGGGTCGAAGTCGCGGGCCTCCCGCGTCATCGGCTCGGGGCCCAGGGCGGGCGAGAGCTTCGAGGTGACGGTGCCCACCCACGTCAGCGCCCTGGCGCAGTTCGAGAGCGGGCAGAGCTCGCAGAGCATCCTCAGCTTCGACTCCCCGCTGACCCGGCACGGCTTCGTGGAGATCACCGGGACCGAGGCCACCCTGGAGGTGCCCGACCCGAACAACTTCGACGGCGACGTGCGCATCCGGCGCACCGGCTCGGAGGAGTGGGAGCTGCTGGCCTCCACGAAGGCGACCTCCACCCGCGGCACGGGCGTGCTGGAGATGGCGCGCGCGATCCGCGCCGGGCGCCCGCACCGCGTGCAGGGCGCGCTGGCCCACCACGTCGTGGACGTGCTGGTCTCCGTCGACGAGTCGATCAAGAGCCGGCAGTTCGTCGACGTGACCAGCACCGTCGAGGCGGCCGAGCCGCTGCCGGCGGACTGGGACCCCACCGCCCGCACCGTCTGAGCGCACCACCGGTCCGGCGGCGGTGGCCACCACCCGCGGGTGGAGGCCA
>NZ_JBJLSE010000100.1:0-14769 GCF_050871845.1 Kineococcus arenarius subsp. arenarius | reverse complement strand
GGGGCCCCCCCGCCCGCCCCCCCCCCCCCCCCCACGGGTGAGCAGTCATTGACGTCGGGCTCGTGTGCGGGCTCTCGGCCCCAGGACGTGCTGAACTGCAGGTGCCCGCTCAGGGCCACCGAAGAGGCTCGGGGCGTGTGGGTGGTCACCGCGATCGCGGTGTGCCCGGAGAAGAACTCCAGCAGCTGCCCGCGGTCGACGTCCGTGGTGTCCGGGTGCGGGGGCCGTTCGCCGGCGGCGACGACGTCGCAGTCGTACCGGCGTCCTCCAGGCGGTGCAGGCGTGGTCGGGCGGACTTCACCCCTCGGACAGGGCGCCGTCGGCGGGTGCATCGCCGCCCGGGAATCCGCCGCCCGGAGCTCCGCCGCCCGGGGCTCCGCCGCCGCCCATCCCGGACGCCGCCTGCTGGGTGACGCTGCCGGCGTAGTCGTTCGTGGGGTCGCGGTAGATGGTGTGCACGTGGCCCCACCCGGTCGTGGTGACGCCCTCGACGTCTGCACCGGCGGACCCGTTCTGGGCCTGGAACGAGAGGTACACGTTCGGCCCGGAGATCGAGAACGAGATCCCGTCGCCGGTGCTCATGTCGTAGGTGGTCTCACCCGACCAGGCCACGACGGTGTCGTCGAGGGTGGCCTCGATCTCGGCCAGGGTGGTGGCCGTGCTCTCCTCGTCGGCCATTCCCGCCCAGTTGGCGATGAGCTCGAGCAGCAGCTGCTTCTGCTCCTCGGTCAGCTCCGCGCCGGTCAGCCCGGTGCCGGTGGCGAAGTCGCAGGTGTCGCCGGGGGCGCAGGAGCTGACCTCGCCCGAGGTCAGGGTCGCCTGCTGCTCAGCGGTGAGGCTGTCGAAGAAGGCGAACGCGTCGGTGTAGATGCCGTCGAACGGCTGCACCTCGTTGCCGTCGGCGTCGGTGTAGACCGCCGGCTGCACCCCCAGGTGGGTCGGGGCGAAAGTGATCGTGTCGGCCGCGCCGTCGAGGGTGGCGTTGATGCCCAGGTGGTGCCCACCGAACTGCACCTCGAAGGCACTCGTCTCGGACGGGTCGCCGAAGAAGGCGATGTAGTACTGGCCCAGGCTCTCCTCGGTGGAGTTCGAGTACTCGTGCAGGTACTCGTCACCACCCATGATGGCTGTGACGGTCTCGTACGCTTCATCGCTGAGCAGCGACTCGAGAACGGCCAGGGCGGCGGTCTGCTGCTCCTCGGTGAGGTCGGTGAGGTTCAAGCCGGCTCGCTCGACGAACGTGACGGGGAAGTTCGACCAGGAGGTGGTCTTGGTCTCGTCGTCGTAGGCGTACAGCACCGCATCGCGCTGCTCCTCGCTCAAGGTGGCGAGGAACGCCTCGGCGGCGGCCGCGGTGTCGCTGATGGTCTGCGCGGTCGTGGTGGCGTCGGTGGTCGAGGTCGCCGCGACGTCCGTGGTCGAGGTGCTGGTCGAGCTGCTCGCCGAGGAGCTGGTCGCGGTATCGGCCGTGGTGGTGCTGCATCCGCTCAAGGTGAGACCGCCGGCCAGCAGCACGGCGGCCATCCACGTGGTGCGGGACCGTACAGGCCGTCGTCGCGTAGGGGCGGGGGTCGTGCCGATCTCCGTCATGACTTCGATGCTAGACAGGCAGGCTTTGCGAAGACTGTGAGGAGTTGGTGGGTTTGATCGCCTCGGGGAAGTCGGCTCAGCGGTGCTCCGCGACGGCGAACAGGCTTCAGTCGACCGCTCGTTCTTCGACGTGAGAGCGCACGCTCGTGTCCGCGGGCTCAGGCGGTCGACGAAACACCTCCGCGAGCACCTCAGACAGTGACCTGAACCCCGACGTCTGTCGAGGCCGCTCGTTCAATCCGGCGGCGATGGCATTGAAGTCCGCTCGTGCACGCGGGCGGTGGACCCACGGTTCCTCACACGGGCGGTCGCGGGTCGTACTGGATGTCGCGGCGCACCTGCCGGGCCCGCTCGGTCCCGGCCAGGCGGGCCACCAGGTGCAGGGCCATGTCGATGCCCGCGGACACCCCGGCGGAGGTGATGACGTCGCCGTCGTCGACGAACCGGTCGTCCGGGCGCACCTCGATGCTGAGGTCGAGCTCGCTCAGCAGGTCCAGCGAGCCCCAGTGGGTCGTGGCCGGCCGCCCCGACAGCAGGCCGGCGGCGGCGTAGACCAGGGCCCCGGTGCACACGCTGGTCATCAACGGCACCTCGGCGCGCCGGCGGCGGACCCAGTCCAGGTGCTCGCCGTCGTGCAGTTGGGTTCGGGTGCCGCGTCCCCCGGGGTGCAGCAGGACGTCGAGGGCCGGGGCGTCGGCGAAGGAGTGGTGGGCCATCAGCGTCAGGCCCTTCGCGCACGTGACGGCGGCGCCGTCACGGGACAGGCAGGTGACGTCCCAGCCGTCCTCGGGGTGGGTGCGGGTCCAGTGCGCCAGCACCTCCCACGGTCCGACGGCGTCCAGTTCCTCCACGCCGTCGAACAGGACGACGCCGATGCGGCGCAAGGGTTCTACCGCTCGTGGTGCCGCAGCCGCGGCCGGGGTCCGCTGTTCGCTCACGACGGCCAGTCTCGGTGGGGACGCGGGGACCGGGACAGTGGCAGGAAGGGCATCCACCGATAGCTTCCTGCCATGAGCGCCTCGGCCCCGGCACCGGACGACGTCGAGCGGCACCACGTCGCGGTCCTCGTCCTGCCCGGGGTCCGCCCGCTGGACCTGGGCATCCCCGCGCAGGTCTTCACCGCCCGCCCGGGGTCGCCGTACACGGTGACCTTGTGCGCGGCCCGGCCCGGGCCGGTGCCCACCAGCGCAGGTTTCGACGTGCAGGTGGCGCACGGGCTGGAGGCGATCGCCGGTTGCGACACCGTCCTGGTCCCCGGGTACGACACCACCCGCGCTCCCGGACCGGAGGTGCTCGCAGCGCTGCGGGCGGCGCACCGGGCGGGCCGCCGAGTGGTGTCCATCTGCACCGGTGCGTTCGCCCTGGCCGCCGCCGGCCTGCTGGACGGGCTGCGCGCCACGACGCACTGGGACAGCGCCGAGCGGCTGGCCCGGACGTACCCGGGCGTCGAGGTGGACGCCGACGCCCTGTACGTCGACCAGGGGCAGGTGCTGACCTCGGCGGGGGTTTCGGCGGGCATCGACCTGTGCCTGCACCTGGTGCGCAGCGACCGCGGAGCCGCGGCCGCCAACCGCCTGGCGCGGGCGCTGGTCGCCGCCCCGCACCGTGAGGGCGGCCAGCGGCAGTTCATCGCCCGGCCCGTCGCGCCCAGCGCGCGAACCTCGCTCGGTGCGGTGCGCCAGCGCGCGGTGCAGCAGTTGGCCGATCCGCTGACGGTGGCGGAGATGGCCGGGTGGGCGCACCTGTCGACGCGGACGTTCGCGCGGCGGTTCCTGGCCGAGACCGGGACGACGCCCAAGCAGTGGCTGCTGGCCGAGCGCATCGCGCGCGCCCGGGAACTGCTGGAGTCCACCGACCTGCCCGTGGAGCGGGTCGCCGCGGCGGTCGGGCTGGGCACGGTCGCCAACTTCCGCGCCCACTTCCGCCGCGTCACCGGCTGCGGGCCGGCCTCCTACCGGTCCTCCTTCAACCCGGCGCCCGGCGGAGGTGCACGGTGACCACCTCAACCCGCCACGCTGGACGTCCGCCGGACCCACCGGACCGCGCGCACGCCGTCCTCGGTCCTGCTGCGCCCGTCGGGGGCGAAACCGTGCTTGCGCATGAAGGCGTGCGCGCGGGGGTTGTGGTCCGCCACCCACCAGGCGGCCGACTCCTGCGGGGCCAGGACGGCGTCGAGCAGCGCCGGCCCCGCCCCGGAGCCGTGGTGGGCCGCGTCGACGTAGATCAGGTGCAGTTCGGAGTCCCAGGTGGCGTCGGTCTCCTGAGCGGGACCCGCCATCGCGATGCCGACGACCGTTCCGCCCAGCTCGGCGACCGCGGCGCGGTTCCTGCTCCACCGCTCGTCGGTGAGAGCACCGGTCCAGAAGCGTTCGCGGGTTTCGAGCAGGCCCGGGTCGTCCAGGACGGAGTCCGGTACCAGGCCGCGGTAGGTCTGCTGCCAGCAGGTGACGTGCACACGGGCCATCTGCGGAACGTCGCCGACCTCGGCGCGGCGGACGGTGACCGCAGGAGCCATCCCGTGATCGTAGGAGCTCAGGCGCCGCGCGACCGTGCTCCTCCCGACCCTGCGCCCTCCGGCAGACCGCGCGGACGGCGTCGTGGCGCGTGTGCGGCTAGGCGGAGGTGGGCCGGTCCGCGGGCATCGTGGGCATGCCGGTGGGCGGGGTGCCGCCGGGGGCGCCGGTGGGCGGGGTACCGCCCATGCCGCCGCCACCCATCCCGCCGCCGCCGGAGGGGGCGGAGCCGGCGGTGGGGGTGGTGGAGGTGTCCACGCCGACGGTCAGGGAGACCTGGTAGCCGCTGGTGACGTCACCGGTGACGGTGGCCAGCTGGTTGGCGGCGGAGTCGTCGCTGAAGACGTTGTCGCTGGCCAGGGTGACCTGCGACAGGTTGGTGACGGACTGCTCGTAGCCGGTGGTGGCGTAGACGGTGTCGCACACGTCCTCGGGCAGGGCGACCTGGGAGGTGGCGATGGCGTTGGTGGCGTCGGTGATGGAGTCGACGTCGGGGTAGACCTCGAAGTGGATGTGCGGCCAGCGCCCGGAGTAGCAGGCGGGGAAGATGCTGGTGAAGGTGACCTCGCCGTTGGCGTCGGCCACCTGCACCCCGCGCAGGTAGTTCTCGTTCTCGATCCCGGAGGAGTACAGGGAGTAGTTGCCGTCGCGGTCGCAGTGCCAGACGTAGACGGCCACGCCCTCGAAGGGCACGTCGCCCCCGAGCATGTCGACGATGCTCAGCGTCATCGTCATCGGCAAGCCCTCGGCGGTGGTGGTGGAGGTGCCGAAGGAGGAGCGGATGTCGGAGCGGACCACGCCGGACTGGGTGAGGACGTTGGCGCCGTTGGAGCCGTCGCCGGGGTAGGGGCCGGCGGTCTCGTCGGGGATCTCGCTCAGCGCCGAGGAGCTGGAGGTGGTGGCGGAGGAGGCGTCCGCGTCGCCGTCGCCGCAAGCGGCCAGGGTCAAACCGGTGGCGCCGAGGCCGAGGACCCCCAGGGCGCGGCGGCGGTTCAGCATGGTGCCCAGGTCGAAGGCCAGGCCCTGGTCGTCGACGTCCTCGTCCTGGCGCGGCAGGGTGCGGCCCTGGTAGGTGCGCAGCGCCCGCCGTGCCCGGCCCTGCTGGTCCTGCTGGCTGGTGTCGTCGCTGTTCTCGCTCACGTGAACACCATCGGCGACGGAGACGCGGCCTGGGCCTGATTCCGCTGTGCTGAGCCTGTGAGGTCGTGGCCGTCGCTACGTTCGACCCCGTGCCCGGACCCGCAGTGCTGCACCCCTGCGACCCCGCCTGGCCCGCACGAGCAGCCCGACTGCTCGCCGCGGTGGAGCAGGCGCTCCGCCCGCTGGAGGTGGCCGGGTCCTTCGACCACATCGGCTCCACCTCGGTGCCCGCCCCGAGGCCCGTGACCGCTGCGCCGCGTTCAAGGCGGTCACCGCTGCCGAGCACGCCGGTGACGCCGACCACGGCGACTGCACCCGCGCCGAGACCTCGTTCTTCGACCAGGTGCAGGAGGACTTCGAGGCGTGGGGGCGTCGCAGCCGGAGCCGGGAACCCCGCCGGTGACCGCGCAGCCGCGGGGGAACGCGCGCCCACCGGCGGGGGAGGGGTGGTTCAGGCGTCGACCGCTTCACCGCGCGCACCCGCGGCCGCGCCGCCCTGCGCCGGGACCACCTGCCGCGCCGGTCGTCCCCCGGCTCGCCGCCCCACCGCCCGCAGCGCCGCCGGCAGCACCAGGGCGCGCACTACGGTGGCGTCCAGCAGCACCGCGACCGCCAGCCCCACCCCGAGCTGCTTCAGGCCCGGGTCCGGCAGCGTGCCGAACAGCGCGAACACCGCCACCATCACCGCGGCCGCGCTCGTCACCACGCCCGCGCTGCGCGCCACCCCCACCCGGACCGCCCGCGCGGGGCCGGAACCGGCGGCGAACTCCTCGCGCACGCTGGAGACCACCAGCACGTGGTAGTCCATCGACAGCCCGAACAGCACCACGAACACCAGCACCGGCAGGTACGCCACGACCGTGCCCGTGGACGTGAACGCCAGCAGGTCCTGCGCCCACGTGCCCTGGAACACCCCGGCCACCACGCCCAGGGCCGCCGCGCAGCTCAGCGTGTTCAGCAGCACCGTCACCAGCGCCAGCAGCGGCGAGCGGAACGCCACCGCCACCACCGCGAACGTCAGCACCAGCACGAAACCCACCACCCACGGCAGCCGGTCCACCATCCAGCGCGCCAGGTCGCTGCCCGCGGCCACCCCGCCGCCGACGGACACCTGCGCGCCCGGAACCCGCTCGGCCACCGCCGGGCCGACCCGCTCCCGCAACGCGGCCACCGCCCGGTCGGCCTCCGGCCCGGAGTCCACGTCGCTGTCCAGCGGCACCGCCACCACGTGGGTGCGCCCGTCGGCGGAGGAGCTCACCGGCGCCCCGCCCGCGCCCGCCAGGTCCGCCAGCGCGGTGCGGGCCGCCCCGGCGGACGACGCCGGCGCGGTCACGACGACCTGCGCCGCCGGCGCCTGCGAGGGGAACGCGTCCGTCAGCCGGTGCAGGGTCTGCACCGTCGGCAGCTCCCGGGGCAGCGCGTCGTCGCCGGGCAGGCCCGTGCGCAGCCCCGCCAGGGGCAGGGTCAGCGCCACCAGCAGCCCCGCCCCCAGCACCAGCGACAGCACCGGCCGCCCCGAGGCGGCGGCCGCCGCCCGGCCCACCGGGGAGACGCGCTCGGCCCGCCGCGCGCCGCCGCGCGCGTCGCGGCGCCACGGCAGGCGCAGCGCGTCCACGCGCTCGCCCAGCACGTCCAGCAGCACCGGCAGCAGCGTCGCCGAGGCCAGCACCGCCACCGCCACCACCAACGCCGCCCCCAGGGCCAGCGACGTGTACAGCCCGCCGGCCACCAGCATCCCCAGCATCGACACGACCACCGTGGCGCCGGAGACGACCACGGCGTGGCCGGCGGTGCGGGTCGCCAGCAGCACCGCCGCGCGCACCGGCAGCCCCGAGCGCCGCGCCAGGCGAGCCCGGTGCAGCACGAACAGCGCGTAGTCCACCCCGACCGCCAGGCCGATGAGCACCGTCAGGCTCGCCGCCTCCTGCGCCACCGGGTGCACGCGCGAGAGCAGGGCGCTGGCGCCCAGCGCCACGACGACCGCGACCACGCCCAGCAGCAGCGGCACGACGGCCGAGACGACCGAGCCGAACGCCAGCAGCAGCACCAGCAGCGTGATCGGCAGGCTCACCAGTTCCGCGCGGTGCAGGTCCCGCTCCAGGCGCCCGCCCACCTCCTCGCCGATCGAGGCGGACCCGACCACCCCCACCACCACGTCGGGGCGATCCAGCGCCGCGCGCAGCTCCGCCCGGGTGACCGCGGTGCGCCGCACCGTGTCCGGCACCCGTTCGACCGCCTCGGCGTACCCCGTCCCCGGGTCCACCGACAGCACGAGCGGCACGGCGAGGACCCGCCCGTCGGCCGAGCGCGCCACCTCGCCCACCTCGCGCACGAGGTCGTCGCCGCGGTGGGCGGAGGCCACCGCGGCGGCCGCGGCGGCCTCGGCGCCCGCCGGCAGCGCAGCGGCGCCCGCGGGCACGGACACCACGACCGTCTCGGTCAGCGGCTCGGAGAACCCGGCCACCTCCAGGGCGCTCGCGGCGCGCTGCGACTCGCCGACGCCCACCTCGTCGCTGGTGGTGGTGCCGCCGGCGAACGCGGCGGCCCCCGCCACGAGCAGCAGCAGCCAGGCCGCGACGACCAGGCCGCGGTGGCGCAGCGACCAGCGCGCCACCGCCGAACCGTCCGGGCCGCCGGGGGCGGGTTCGTCGGGGCCGTCGGAGCGGACGGCGGGTCGGGTGCGCACGGGGGACCTCCCGGTCGGCGGTGGACGCACCCGGTCGGGTGCGTCCCCGACCCTGGCGGTCACCGGGGTGCCCGGTCCCTGGCGCGCACCCCCGTGCGGGGGTGGGGTTCTCCCCACCCGCGACCGGGGTGCGCGCACCGTCCCGCCGCGACCCGGTGCGCCCCTACTGTTCGGGACGTGAGCGAGAACACCATGCGCTGGGCCGCAGCGCTTCCAGCGGTGGACGACCGCGGCGGTGCGCTGCGGGTCTGGGCGCGGGGGTGGTGGTCGGTGGTGCACCTGGTGCTGCACCCCGTGGTCCTGGGCCTGCACCTGACGGCGCTGGTGCTGCTGGTCGTGGGGATCGCCCTGGTCCCCGTGTTCGGCACCGGTCTGCTGCTGCTGCTGCCGGCGCGCCTGCTCGTCGGCGCCGGCGGCCGCCTGGAGCGCTACCGCCTCGCCGCCGTCCTGGACGTGCACGTCCCCGCCGCGCCCCGGGTGCCACCGGAGGGGTCGTGGTGGCGGCGGGTCGTGCTCGACGCGCGCCCCTGGCGCAGCGCCGGTCACCTGGCCGTGGTGTGCACCCTCGGCGTGCTCGGTGCGGGCGTCGTCCTGGCCCTGACCGGCACCGGGCTGGCCGCCCTGGCGGCCCCCGCGGTCGCCGGAGGCCTCGGCCACGACTCCCTGAGCTGGCCCTTCGGCATCCCCGGCACCCTCGACGCCCCCGGGCCCCTCGTCGTCGCCGGCGGGCTGGTGCTGCTGCTGCTCGCCCCCCCGGTGGCGTGCGCGTTCACCGCGGTGGAGGTGCGCTCGGCCCGCGCGCTGCTCGGCCCCGGCCGCCGCGAGCGCGAAGCCGTGCTGCGCCGGCGCGTGCAGACCCTCACCGAGACCCGCTCGCGCACCGTCGACTCCGTGGAGGCCGAGCGCCGCCGCATCGAGCGCGACCTGCACGACGGCCCCCAGCAGCGGCTGGTGTCGCTGGCCATGCAGCTCGGCATGGCCAAGCGGGCCCTGGACCGCGACGGCCCCGACGCCGCCCGCGAGTTCCTCGAGGCCGCCAGCGGGTCCGCCTCCGCCGCCATCTCCGACATGCGCCACGTCGCCCGCGGCATCCACCCGCCGGTGCTCACCGACCGCGGCCTGGACGCCGCCGTCTCGGCGCTCGCCGCCGCCAGCCCCGTCCCGGTGGACGTCGAGGTGCTCTTCCCCGCCGAGCAGCGACCCAGCGCCACCGCCGAGGCCATCGCCTACTTCTGCGTCTCCGAGGCGCTGACGAACACCGCCAAGCACGCCCGCGCCTCCCGCGCCGTCGTGCAGCTGTGGCACGAGGCCGCTCCCGGGGACGGGCTGCTGCGCCTGCGCGTCAGCGACGACGGGGTGGGGGGCGCCGCCCCCGCCGGCGGCACCGTCGCCGACGGCGGCAGCGGGCTGCGCGGGCTGGGCGACCGCCTCGCCGCCGTGGACGGCTGGCTGCACCTGGACAGCCCCGCCGGCGGCCCCACCGTCCTGGAGGTCGCCGTGCCCTGGACCGCCGGCGGTGCCCGGTGAGCGCGCCCGCCGCCGCGCCCGAGCAGGGCGCCGCACCGCTGCGGGTGGTGCTGGCGGAGGACTCCGTGCTGCTGCGCGAGGGCCTGGTGCAGCTCCTGCGCGCCGAGGGCGTCGACGTGGTCGCCGCCGTGGACGACGCCGAGGCGCTGCTGCGCGCCGCCGCCGAGCACGAGCCCGACCTGGTGCTCACCGACGTGCGCATGCCGCCGGCGTTCACCGACGAGGGCCTGCGCGCCGCGATCCTCGTTCGCGCCCACCACCCCGGCACCGCCGTGCTGGTGCTGTCGCAGTACGTGGAGGAGAGCTACGCCGCCGAGCTGCTGGGCGGTCGCGCCCGCGGAGTCGGCTACCTGCTGAAGGACCGCGTCGGCGACGTCGACGAGTTCGTCACCACCGTGCGCCGCGTCGCCGCCGGCGGCACCGCCGTCGACCCCGAGGTCGTCGCGCAGCTGCTCTCGCGGGCCCGTCGCGACGACCCCCTGGAGCACCTGACGCCCCGCGAGCTGGAGGTCCTGCAGCTCATGGCCGAGGGCCGCTCCAACACGGCCATCGCCGCCCGGCTGGTCGTCACCGACAAGGCCGTGGAGAAGCACGTGTCGAACATCTTCGCCAAGCTGGGGCTGCCGCCGGCCACCGAGGACCACCGCCGCGTCCTGGCGGTGCTGCGGCACCTGGAGTCCGCCGCCCGGCCCGGGGGTGCGGCGTGAGCGCCCCCACCGTGCCGCTCGCGGTGGACGCACCGCCGCCGGCCCCGCCGCGCCGCCCCCCGGGGCGCGCAGCCCTCGCGGTGCTGGCCGCGGCCGTCGTCGGCTTCGGCGCCGTGGACGTGCTGGGGGACCTGACCGCCACCCGCACCGAGAGCGCCGAGGTGTTCGCCGGGCCCGTGACGGCCCTGCACGTCACCGGCGACACCGGCGACGTGCGGGTCACCGCCGCGGACGTCACCGACGTGCGGGTGCGCACCCTCGTGCACTCGGGCTGGTCGCAGCCCGGCAGCAGCGCCGAGCTCACCGACGGGGTCGTGCGGCTGAGCTCCGCCTGCTCCGGCGGTGCCTGGATGAGCCCCTGCGAGGTGTCCTGGGAGGTCACCGTGCCGCAGGGCCTCGACCTGGACCTGCGCACCGGCACCGGCGACCAGTCGCTGGACGGGGGGTTCGGCCGCGTCGTCTCGGTCGCGGGCACCGGCGACCTGCTCGCGGCGGGCGCCGACGCGGACGACCTGCGCGCGCAGACCGGCACCGGTGACGTCGAGCTCGCCGGCCGCTACGACGCGCTGCGGGTGCGCACCGGCACCGGGGACGTCGACGCGGACCTCGACGAACCACCGGGCTCCGTGCAGGTCACCACCGGAACCGGCGACGCCACCGTGCGGCTGCCCGCCGTGGCGCAGGGCTACGACGCGACCGCCTCCAGCGGTGTCGGCGACGTGACCGTGGACGTCCCCGTGAACAGCACCTCCGAGCGTCAGGTGCGGGTGAGCACCTCCACGGGTGGCGCGACGGTCCTGACCCGCTGAGCCCCCGCTGGGCGCCGGTCCCGCTCAGCGGGCGCCGGGTGCGCCGTCCAGCGCTCCCGGCGACTCGGCGGCCGGTGCCGCGTCGGCCGGCACCGGGCGCCGGGACCACCAGCTCGCCAGCAGCGAACCCGACACGTTGTGCCACACCGAGAAGATCGCCGCCGGCAGCGCCGCGGCCGGTGCGAAGTGCACGGTGGCCAGCGCGGCGGCCAGGCCGGAGTTCTGCATGCCCACCTCGATGCTCACCGCGCGACGGCTCGCCGCGGACAGGCCGCAGGCGCGCCCGACGCCGTGGCCCAGCAGCAGACCGCCGAGGTTGTGCAGGACGACGGCCAGGACCACCAGCGCACCGACGTCCAGGACCGTGCCGGCGCTGCCCGCCACGACCACCAGGACGACCGCGGTGATGCCGGCCACCGACACCAGCGGCAGCACGTCCAGGCAGCGTTCGACCAGCCGCGGCAGCAGCAGGCGCAGACCCAGCCCCAGCAGCACCGGCACCAGGACGATCTGCACGATCGAGGTGAACAGGGCCGCACCGCTGACCGGCAGCGACCGCCCGACCAGGGCCAGCACCAGCAGCGGCGTCAGCACCGGGGCCAGCAGCGTGGACACCGAGGTCATCGCCACCGACAGGGCGGTGTCACCCCTGGCCAGGTACACCATCACGTTGGAGGCGGTGCCGCCCGGGGCCGCGCCGACGAGGATCATGCCCGCCGTCAGCAGCGCCGAGAACCCGAGCAGCTGGGCGATGCCCCAACCCAGCAGCGGCATGATCGTGTACTGGGCGGCCACCCCCAGCAGCAGCGCCCACGGGCGCCGGGCGATGAGCGCGAAGTCGCCCGGGCGCATCGTCATGCCCATCCCCAGCATGATCACGCTGAGCAGCCACGGCACCGCCGGCGACCAGCCCGTGAACGTCGCCGGGGACGCCAGGGCGACCGCCCCGGCCACCAGGACGATCACCGTGAACCACCGACCGACCGCACCGCTCACCCGCTGCACCCTCGTCACGCGGCCGAGGGTGCCACGCCGCGGAGCGGCCCCGGCGCCGCCGCACCGGGCAGGGGGCGGATCAGTCGACGATCTCGCAGATGACGGTGCCGGTGGTGGTGGTGTCGCCCGGCGCCGCGGTCAGCCCGGAGACCGTGCCCGCCTTGTGCGCGGTCAGCGGCTGCTCCATCTTCATCGCCTCCAGCACCGCGACGAGGTCGCCCGCCTCGACGCGGTCGCCGTCGGCGACCTCCACCTTCACGATCGTGCCCTGCATGGGCGCCACCAGCGCGTTGGGGTTCGCCGCCGAACCCCCCTGCGCCTTCGAGCCCTTCCGGCCGCGACCACCGCCGCGGTGCGTGGTGCTGCGGTACGCGCGGGCCACGGCCGCGCCGGCCGCCACGCCCGCCCGGGAGATCTCGTGCCCGGCGCGGGACAGCTGCGCGTTCAGGTGCTCCACCGGCAGGGAGACCTCCAGGCGCTTGCCCGCGACCTCCACCACGATCGTCTCGCGGTGCGCCGGCCCGCCGTCCGCGGCGTGCAGGTCGCCCGAGCCCGGCAGCACCGAGGCGTCGAACTCCGTCTCGATCCAGCGCGTGTGCACCGCGAAACCCGCCGGGCCGCTCCCGGTGAACGCCGGGTCCGCCACCACGGACCGGTGGAACGACAGCACCGTCGGCACGCCCTCCACCTGGAACTCCGCCAGGGCGCGCGCCGCGCGCGCCAGCGCCTGCTCGCGGGTGGCGCCGGTGACGATCAGCTTGGCCAGCAGCGAGTCGAAGTCCTGCGAGATCTCCACCCCGCCGCTGACCGCCGCCGCGCGCGGGTCGATGCCGGTGTCCACCCGCACGCCCGGCCCGGACGGCAGGGAGAAGCGGGTCAGCTTGCCCGGGCGCGGCAGGAAACCCGCGGCGGGGTCCTCGCCGTTGACGCGGAACTCGATCGAGTGCCCGCGGGTGGCGACCTCGTCGTAGCCGAGCGCCTCGCCGCGGGCGACGCGGAACTGCTCCACGACCAGGTCCAGGCCGCTGACCTCCTCGGTCACCGGGTGCTCGACCTGCAGGCGGGTGTTGACCTCCAGGAACGCCAGCGTGCCGTCCGCGGCCACCAGGAACTCCACCGTGCCGGCGCCCACGTACCCGGCCTCGCGCACGATCGCCAGCGACGCGCGGCGCAGCTCGGCGTCCTGCTCGGGGCTCAGGAACGGCGCGGGCGCCTCCTCCACGAGCTTCTGGTGCCGGCGCTGCAGCGTGCAGTCGCGGGTGGAGACGACCACCGCGCCGCCGTGCGCGTCCGCCAGCACCTGCGTCTCGACGTGCCGGGGGCGGTCCAGGTAGCGCTCCACGAAGCACTCCCCGCGCCCGAACGCGGCCTCGGCCTCGCGCACCGCCGAGGCGAACAGCTCCGCGACGTCCTCGCGCCGGCGCGCCACCTTCAGCCCGCGCCCACCGCCGCCGAACGCCGCCTTGATGGCGATGGGCAGGCCGTGCTCGTCCGCGAAGGCCAGCACCTCGTCCACGCCGGCCACCGGGTCCGCGGTCCCGGCCACCAGGGGCGCGCCCGCGCGGGCGGCGAGGTGGCGGGCGGAGACCTTGTCGCCCAGCGCCTCGATCGCCGCCGGCGGTGGACCGATCCACGTCAGGCCCGCGTCGATCACCGACTGGGCGAACTGCGCGTTCTCCGAGAGGAACCCGTAGCCCGGGTGCACCGCGTCGGCGCCGGCGCGCAGCGCGACCGCCACGAGCTTCGCGCCGTCCAGGTAGCTCTCGCGGGCCGTGGTGCCGCCCAGCGCGTACGCCTCGTCGGCCATCCGCACGTGCAGCGCGTCGCGGTCGCCCTCGGAGTACACCGCCACGGAGGCGATCCCCGCGTCCCGGGCGGCGCGCACCACGCGCACCGCGATCTCGCCGCGGTTGGCGACGAGCACCTTGGTGACGGGACCCGTCACCGCCGGCCCGGCCGTCGCGGTCGGCTCGGCGGGGGCGGCGTCGGGGGAGGTCATGCGGTGTTCTCCGGGGGTTCGGCGGGGGTTCGGGCGACGGCTGAGACTACTGCCCGCCCGCGAGGGGGGCCTCCCCGCGCGCCCCCGCCCCCGGGACCCACAGGTCCGGCCACGCCACTCCCGCTTCGCGCACCAGGTCGCGCAGCAGCGGCAGGGAGACCCCCACGACGGCGTGCGGGTCGCCCTCCACGCCCCGCACGAACGCCCCGCCCAGGCCGTCCAGGGTGAACGCGCCGGCCACCGCGAGCGGCTCGCCGGTGGCCACGTAGGCGTCGACCTCGGCGTCGGTGAGGTCGGCGAAGTGCACCGTCACCGACGCCACGCCGCCCAGGGTGGCGCCGGAGCCGTCCTCGCGGGCGTCGACCAGCCAGTGCCCGGTGTGCAGGACGCCGCTGCGCCCGCGCATGGCGAACCAGCGCTCGCGGGCCTGCGCGGCGTCGGCGGGCTTGCCGTGCACCTGCTTGACGCCGTCGGGTCCCTCCAGCTCCAGCACGGAGTCGCAGCCCAGCACGAGGGCGTCCTCGGGGACCTCCGCGCGACCGGCGACGTCCTCGGCCTTGGCGCGCGCCAGCACCAGGCACACGTCCTCGCCGTCGGTGACGCCGTAGCGCTCGACCACGGCGGGCTCGTCGACGTCGGAGACGATCACCGCGGGGTCCAGGCCCGCCGCGCGCAGGGTGGCGAGGCGGGCGGGGGAGGCGGAGGCGAGCAGCAGCGACGGCACGCCCGCATCCTCCCACCCGTCCCGGCCCACCCTCCCCCTCCCGCGGTGATCGAGGAAGTTGCAACATCCTCGATCACC
>NZ_JBJLSE010000099.1:0-14782 GCF_050871845.1 Kineococcus arenarius subsp. arenarius | reverse complement strand
GCACTTGGTCGCCGGTGGTCGGCCCGTACAGCGCCGCGTACGCGGAGCGGTCGATCCGGGTCACGTGCGGTTCAGCCCGCGGGCGCGGCCGATCCGTGGCGCGGCGGGGCTCAGCGCACCCGGCGGATGGGGACGACGAGGATCGCGCCGAGCACCCCGGTCACCGCACCGGCGAGGAAGAGGGCGCTGAAGTTGTCCTGCCCCGCCTGCGAGGCGCCGATGGCCAGCAGGGCGGGGGCGAGGACGGGCACGACGATGTTGGGCAGCGAGCTGGCCAGGTTCATGATGCCCAGGTCCTTGGCGGGGTTCTCCGGGTCGGGCAGCACGTGGGTGACCAGCGCGAAGTCCACGGCCAGGTACACGCCCTGGCCGATGCCCACGACGGTGACCGCGACCAGGAACTCCTCGAAGCTGGAGGCGGCGGCCACCATCGCGATCCCCACGCCGAAGACGACGGCGGAGACGACCACGAAGGGCTTGCGGCGCCCGACCTTGTCGGACAGCTTGCCCATGGCCAGGGCGAACGCCAGGGAGGTCAGCCCGGAGACCAGGGTGGCCAGGAAGGCCTTGGTGGCCACCTCGGCCGGGGCGACGTGCAGGGACCTGATCATGTAGATGACCTGGTAGGCGTTCACCGCCGCGATGCTGCAGAAGACGGCGAAGCGACTGGCGAAGGCGAGGGAGAAGCCGGTGTGGCGCACGGGGTTCACCCAGAAGGTCCCGAAGACCTCGGACCAGGCCAGGGCCGGGCGTGCGGAGCGGTCCAGGCGCCGGTCCTCCAGCACCAGCGCGAAGACGACCAGCATCACCACGGCCAGGCCGGCGGGGACCAGGACCATCGCCGTCATCGACGGGGAGAAGGCGCTGCCCAGGCCCAGGCCCACGACGGCACCGACGGTGCCGGCGACGCCGAAGACCGCCGAGGCCAGGCCGCGGCGCTCGGCGGGCAGTTGGTCGGGGATGCTCGCGCCCAGCGCCGCCATCGCGCTCGTCTGTCCCAGGGTCATCACCGTCCAGCCCGCGGCGAGCGCGGCGGTCGAGCCCGCGCGCAGGAGGAGGACGGCCCCGGCGGCGATCAGGGCCGCTCCGAGGAGCAGGTAGGGGCGGCGCCGGCCCGTGCGCCAGGTGGTGCGGTCGCTGAGCCGGCCGAAGACGGGGTAGGCCAGCAGGCTGAGCGCGCCGGCGAACCCGTTGGCGATCGAGAGGGTCGTCGTCGCGCCGGCGGCGTCGATCGCCGCCGCCTTCAGCGGCATCGTCAGGATCCCCACCGACAGCAGCGAGGCCATCATCGCGGTCGAGGCCGCGGCCAGGCCGATGAGGTAGGCGGGCCCGGGCCCGGGCCGGCCGGCCGGTGCGGGGAGCGCCCGCCCCGGTCCGGCGGCCGGGGGCTGCAGGGGGTGGGCGTCGGTGGGCGGGGTGCCAGGAATCGTCACGACGAGCGCCTTTGCTGTGGGGAGGCTTCGACACTGAGCCTGCGGTCGGCGAACCGTAGCACCGCCACCGTACAGCTGTTAAGTGCTAACCTGACATCTGTCAGGTAGAAACGTCGTCGAGGGGGACGCGCATGGAGGCAGGGACGATCCCGGCGGTGACGGCACCCGCCCGGTGGGCACCGGGAACCCCGGACGACGCCCAGAACGGGTCCTCCACCCGGAGCGCGTTGCGGAACGCCCGCTGGATCCGCCCCGCCGAACCGCAGGTGGCCCCGCCGGGACGGCGCCCGGCGCACCTGCTGCGACGCACCTTCGCCCTCGATGAGCAGGACCTGGCCGGTTCCGCGCGGGTGCTCGCGCACGTCACCGCGCACGGCGTCTACGAGTTGTTCCTCAACGGCGTGCGGGTGGGCGACGAGGAGCTCACCCCGGGTTTCACCGCCTACCGCGAGCGCCTGCAGGTGCAGAGCTTCGACGTGACCGATCTGCTGGTGCCCGGGGTGAACACCGCGGTGGCGCTGCTGTCGGACGGCTGGTTCCGCGGCCGGCACGGTTTCGAGCGGCGAACCGACGGGTTCGGCACCCGCACCGGGCTGCTGGCCGCCCTCGTCGCCACCGGACCCGCGGGGCTGCGGACGCTGGTGGCCACCGACGACCGGTGGCGCTCGCGCAGCGGTCACGTCACGCGCGCGGACCTCATGGACGGTCAGGCGGTCGACCTGCGGTTGCTCGACACCGCGTGGTTCACCGGCGGCGGTGAGCCAGCCGGCTGGGCACCGGTGCTCCCGGCCGAGGACGCGCTGACCGCGGACCGCGACCGGCTGGTCCCCGCGGAGGGCCCGCCGGTGCGGCGGGTGGAGGAACTCGCCCCCCGCGCCGTGACCCGCCCGCGCCCGGGGAGCGCCGTCCTGGACTTCGGCCAGAACGTCAACGGGTGGGTCCGCCTGAGCGAGCTCGGTCCGGCCGGCACGCACCTGACGCTCACGCACGGCGAGAGCCTGGGAGCCGACGGCCGGGTCGACACCGACCACCTGCGCGCGTTCGTCTTCGCCACGGGCGAGCGCCTGCCCGCCGGGCAGGTCGACGAGGTCGTCTCCGCCGGGCGGCCCGGCGAGGTGTTCGAGCCGCGGCACACCACCCACGGGTTCCGCTACGCGCAGGTCGACGGGCTGCCCGAGGGCCTGGACCTCAGCGGCGCGCGCGCGGTCGTCGTGCACAGCGACCTGCCGCGCACCGGCGAGTTCTCGTGCAGCGACGAGCGGCTGAACCGCCTGCACGAGGTGGTCCGGTGGAGCTTCCGCGGCAACGCCTGCGCCGTGCCCACCGACTGCCCCCAGCGCGAGCGCTCGGGGTTCACCGGGGACTGGCAGGTCTTCGTCGCCACCGCCGCACTGCTGCACGACGTCCAGGTGTTCTCCGAGCGCTGGTTGCGGGATCTGGCCGCCGACCAGTGGGCCGACGGGCGCATCCCCACGGTGGTGCCCAACCCTGCCGGGAACCGGCCTTCCGGGGTCGCCTTCGAGGACGCCTCCGCGGGGTCCGCCGGGTGGGGCGACGCCGCGGCGATCGTGCCGTGGGAGCTGTGGCGCGCCTACGGCGACACCGGTTCCCTGGCCGAGCAGGTGCCCGCCGCGCTGCGGTGGGTGCAGTACGCCGCCTCCTGCGCCGAACGGGCTCGCCACCCGGACCGTGCGGCGCGCCGGCCCGTGCCGGCGCCGCACGAGCGCTACCTGTGGGACACCGGCTTCCACTTCGGCGAGTGGCTCGAACCCGGCGTCCCGCCGCGGCCTGACCCCACCGCCGACCACGGCGTCGTCGCCACCGCGTACCTGCACCGCTCGGCGCTGCTGACCGCGCGCCTGGCCGCCGCGCTGGGGTGGCACGACGTGCACGAGCGCTGCGCCGCGATCGCCGCCGGCGCCCGCGACGCCTGGCAGCGCGAGTACCTGACCCCCGGCGGCAGGATCACCGAGGAGTCCCAGGCGAACTACGTGCGCGCCCTGGCGTTCGGCCTGGTGCCGCAGGAGCTGCGCACCGCGGCCGCCGACCGGCTCGCCGAGCTGGTCCGGGAGGCGGGCGGGCACCTGGGCACCGGGTTCCTCGCCACCGGGATGCTCCTGCCCGTGCTGGCCGACACCGGCCACGCCGCCCTCGCCCACGAGCTCCTGCTGGGCGAGGGGAACCCGTCCTGGCTGGGGATGCTCGCCGCCGGTGCCACCACCGTGTGGGAGTGGTGGGACGGCGTCGGTGCCGACGGCGGTGTGCGCGGCTCGCTGAACCACTACAGCAAGGGTGCCGTCGCCTCCTTCCTGCACACCCACGTCGCCGGCCTGCGCCTGCCGGAGGATCCCGGCCCGGCCGAGGCGGGCTACCGCCGGGTCCGCGTCGCCCCCGTGCCGAGCGCGCACCTGACGTGGGCCCGCACCGTCCAGGACACCCGCGCCGGCCGGCTGGAGGTCGGGTGGGAGGTCGCCGACGGCGTCCTCACCCTCGACGTCACCCTCCCCCGCGGCACCGTGGCCGACGTCGAGCTGCCCGACGGCACCGCGCGGCGCCTCGACGGCGGCAGCCACCGCCTGCGCTGCGCCCACCGGCCGCCGGGCGCGGTCGCCGGGCGGGGCTGAGGCCCGGCGGGCCGCGCCGCGCCGGCCTCAGGCGGGTCGCTGCGGCGCGTGCTCGGCCGGCACCACCTCGGCGGGCAGCGGCGGTCCGGGCGGGGTGCCGTCGCCGAACGGGCGCCCGCCCAGTTCCTCGCGGTGGTGCGGCTCCCACCAGCCGGAGGTGTCCGGTCCCTTCGGGACCACGCCGGTGGGGTTGATGTCGCGGTGCACCTCGTAGTAGTGCGCCTTGATGTGCACCAGGTCGATCGTGTCGCCGAACCCGGGGGTCTGGAACAGGTCGCGGAAGTACGCCCACAGCACCGGCATCTCGGTGAGCTTGCTGCGGTTGCACTTGAAGTGCCCGTGGTAGACGGCGTCGAAGCGGGCCAGGGTCGTGAACAGCCGCACGTCCGCCTCGGTGATGGTGTCGCCCACGAGGAAGCGCTGCCGCGACAGGCGCTCCGAGAGGGCGTCCAGGCGCGTGAACAGCCGGTCGTAGGCCCGCTCGTACGCGGACTGGGTGCCGGCGAAGCCGGCCCGGTAGACGCCGTTGTTGACGTCCCGGAACACCCCGTCGTCGACCTCGTCGATCTCCTCGCGCAGGTGCTCCGGGTACAGGTCGGGGGCGCCGGGGCGGTGGTGCTCGCGCCACTCGGTGGACAGGTCCAGCGTCATCTGCGGGAAGTCGTTCGTGACGACCTGCCCGGTGGCGACCTCCACGATCGCGGGCACGGTGATCCCGCGCGGGTAGTCCGGGACGCGCGCGAAGTACGCCTCCTGCAGCCGCTCGATGCCCAGCACCGGGTCGCGCCCGCCGGGGTCCAGGTCGAACGTCCAGCTGCGCTCGTCGTGGGTGGGGCCGCAGATCCCCAGGGACAGCACCGGTTCCAGCCCCAGCAGCCGGCGCACGATGCTCGCCCGGTTCGCCCACGGGCACGCGCGGCTGACCACGAGCCGGTACCGGCCCGGTTCGACGGGGTAGCCGTCGCGGCCGTCGGCGGTGATCCGGGTGGTGAGGTAGCGCTGGTCGCGCTCGAAGGAGCCCTTCGGGTTCACGTACCCCGTGCTGCCTGCGTTCTGCGCCATGCAGCGACCGTAACCGCCGCGGGCACCCGCTGCCCGGTCAGCTCACCAGCACCGTCACCGCGTGGATGAGCAGGCCCACCAGGGCCCCCACGACGGTGCCGTTGATGCGGATGAACTGCAGGTCGCGCCCGACGAACAGCTCGATGCGGTTCGCGGCGTCGTCGCCGTCCCAGCGCGCCACGGTGTCGGAGATGACCGTCGCCAGTTCCGGGGCGAAGCGGCGCACCACGTGCCCGGCGGCGTCGGTGAGGTGGCGCTCCACGCGCGCGGCGAACGCGGCGTCGTCCACCAGGCGGTGCCCGAGGTCCACCAGCGCCTCCTCGCTGCGGGTGCGCAGCGAGGAGGACGGGTCCGCCAGGGCGTCGTTGAGGTAGCCGCGCACGCTGGTCCACAGCCCGGCCAGGGTGTCGGCCAGACCCGGGGAGCTCAGCAGCCGCCGCTGGAACTCGTCGGCCTTCGCCCGGGTGTCCGGGTCGTTCTGCAGGGCGTCGGCGTAGCGGGCCAGCAGGTCGTCGATGGCCTTGCGGCCCGGGTGCTCGCGGTCGGCGGTGACGTCGTCCACCCACCGCTGCGCCTCGGTGTGGACCCGCTTGCCGAGGCGCTCGTTGAGCCAGTCCGGTGCCCACAGCGGCGCCCGCTCCTCCACGAGGCGGCGCACCGTGTGCTCGTTCGCCCGCAGCCAGCGCTGCGCCTCCGCGAGGGTGAGGTCCACCACCGGGCGGTGGGTGCCGTCGCGCACCACCTCTGCCAGCAGGCGGCCCAGCACCGGGCTCCACGGCTCGGCCGCCAGCCGGCGCACCACCACCTGGTCCAGGACGCCGGTGACCTCCTCGTCGCGCAGGATCCCCAGCGCGCCCGTCAGCACCGTGGCCGCCTCGTCGACGACCCGGGCGGCGCCGCCGCGGCCGTGCAGCCAGGAGCCGACCCGGGCGGGGACGCCGGCGCGCTGGACCTTGTCGCGCACGACGTCCTCGGCCAGGAAGTTCTCGGCGACGAACTGCTCCAGGCTCTTGCCCAGGGCCTCCTTGCGCCGGGGGATGAGGGCGGTGTGCGGGATCGGCAGCCGCAGCGGGTGCCGGAACAGCGCGGTGACGGCGAACCAGTCCGCCACCGCGCCGACCATCGCGGCCTCCGCGCCGGCGTTGACGAAGCCCCAGGCGCCGTCGCGGCCCAGCGTGGCGGCGTACACGAGCGCGGCCACCACCAGCAGGCTCGTGGCGACCAGCCGCATGCGCCGCAGCCCGCTGCGGCGCTCGGCGTCGCCCTCCCCGTCCCCGGGCAGACCGGGGGCGGTGGGCGGGGCGGGGGTGCGCGGCGCGGGGTGCGTGGTGCTGCTCACCGCGACATCCTCGCCCACGCACGGCCGGCACACGCGCTGCCGGCCCTCACGCCGCCGCCCCCGCCGCCACGACCGCCCCGCCCTCAGCTCACGGGGTGACCGCGGAGCGCACCGCCTGCTGCACCGAGCTGAGCAGCTGCGAACCCGGCGCGGGCACGCCGGTCCCGGCGCAGCTCACGTCCTGCTGCGGGGCGACGCCCGTGGTGAGGAACTCGTCGACGACCGCGTCCACGCACGGGTTGCCCGCGGAGGCGTACAGCGCGTGGTCGCCCTCGTCCTCGACGGTGATCAGCACCGAGGAGCCCAGCGCCTCGTGCGTGGCGAGCGCCCCCTCGTAGGAGGTCGCCGGGTCGTGGCGCGACTGCACGATCAGCAGCGGCGGCAGGTCGCGCCCGTCCGGGCGCGGCAGGCTCAGCGGGGCGCGCTCCCAGTAGCCGCACGGCTGCTGGGTCACGGACCAGCCGCGCAGCGGGTACTGCGAGCCCTGGATCTGCCCGAGGTCGTTCCAGAACCCCTCCCCGCGCGACCACGCGGTGTCGTTGCACGTGGTGGCCAGGAACGTCGCCGCGAACGAGTCCGCGTGGGTGGGCCGCTCCTCGGCCAGGCGCTCGGGCAGCAGCGCCTGCACCCGCCCGGCCAGGTCGGCGGCGGCGGCGTCCGCGGCGGCACCCGCCGCCGGGTCCGTGCCCGCCGCGGCGCGCAGGCCCGTCACCACGTCCAGGCCCCGCAGGACCCACGCCAGCTGCTCGAACAGCGTCTTGGAGTACATGGCCTGCGCGACCAGGACGTCCACGACCCGGCCGTCCACGAGGACGACCCCGGCCACCTGCAGCGGCCGGGCGGCCAGTTCGGCGCGGACCCGCTCGTAGGTGCCCTCCACCGCGCCGGCGGTGGCCCCCAGGCCGAACAGCCAGTCGTAGCTCGCGGCCCAGGTGGCGAAGTCGGCCTCGAAGCGGCGCTGGAACGCCGGGGGCTGGTTCTCGCTGAACACCTCCTGGAAGGCGGCGGTCGCCTCGACGCTGGAGTCCAGCACGAAGCGGCCCACCCGGGCGGGGAAGTAGGTGGCGTACTGCGCGCCCAGCCAGGTGCCGCCGGAGTAGCCCACCCAGTCGATCGTCTCGCGGTCCAGCGCGTGCCGGACCAGGTCGATGTCGGCGACGGTCTGCTCGGTGTTCACCACGTCGACCAGCGGGTCGTCCTCGCAGGCGGCCGCGGTGGCCCGCATCGCCTCGGCGGTGGCCGCCAGCGCCTCGGGCGAGCGGTCGCGCGGGTCGGGCGCCTGGTACATCGCGGCGTTCGCCTCCGCACCGCACGTCAGGACCGAGCCGGCGCCGGTGCCGCGCACGTCCAGGCCGACGACCTCGGTGCCGGCCAGCGCGGGCTGCATCCCGAGCGTGGCCAGGGACAGCCCGGCCCCGCCCGGCCCGCCGGGGTTGGTGACCACCGTGCGGGCGGGGCGCTCGCCCTGCTGGGGCAACCGGCTGATCGCGATGCGCAGCGGTTCGCCGGCGGCCGGGTCGAGGTGGTCGCGCGGCACGAGCACCTCGGCGCACTCCAGCAGGGGGGCGATCTCGGCGGAGCCCACGGCCTCGGCGGTGCACGGCGCCCACGCCGGTTCCTGGTCGCGGTAGAGCGCCGGGTAGCGCTGGTCGAACTGCTGCTGCGCCTCGGCGAGCGTGACCGGGCGGGCCGTGGCCAGCGCGGACAGCGGGGCGTCGCCCGGCAGGGCGGCGGTGGGGGCGGTGGTGGCCGGGGCGCTCGCCGCCGAGGCGGTGACGCCGGCCAGCAGGGTGGCGCCGAGGGTCACGGCGCCGGCCGCCGCCAGCGCGGGCCGTCGGCGGCTCCGGCGGGTCCGGCGGGTCGCGGTGGGGGGTGCGGTGCGGCGCGGTGCCGGCTGCTGGTGCATGGGCGGCCTCTCCGGTGGGGCTGGTGGGACGACGGCCGCCCGCGTCCGTGAGGCGGCTGTGGACCCATCCACCCGCACCCGCCCGGTCCACGTCCAGTGACGACCGGCTGGGGCCGGGTCCGACGTTCGTCGCACCCGCCGCGCCGGTAGCGTGCGCGGACGTGCCCGACGCCGACCCCGCACCCGCCGCCGACCCCGCCGCTGAGCCCGCCGTCGAGCCCGCCGCCGAGCCCGCCGTCGAGCACGGCCCCGGCGCCGTCGGCGCGCCCGCCGCCCTGCCCGGCACGGACCCCCGCGAGGCCGTGCGGACGGTGTTCGGCGAGCTGGGGGAGCCCCCGCACGTGCCGCACCTGCCGCAGCTGCCCGCCCGCGGGCCCGGCGCGGACCCGGTGGGGCGCACCGCCGCGCTGCTGGTCGACCTGCCGGTGGACCTGCAGCCGTCGGGCTGGCGGTTCACCGACGCGCCCGGCCGCGACCAGGAGCGCGCGCGCTCGTACCTGCGCGCCGACCTGGACGAGCTCGCCGAGGCCGCGGACGGCTGGCGCGGCCCGCTGGTCCTGGCGGTGCTGGGCCCCTGGTCGCTGGCCGCCGCCGTCGAGCTGCACCGGGGGGAGCGCAGCGCCTCCGACCACGGGGCCCGCCGCGACGTCGTCGCCTCCCTCGCGGAGGGGATCGCCGCCCACGTCGCCGACCTGCGGCGGCTGGTGCCCGCGGCCCGTCCGGTCGTGCAGCTGGAGGAACCCTCGCTGCCCGCCGTGCTCGCCGGGCGGCTGCCCACGCAGTCCGGCTACGGCAGCCTGCGCGCGGTGGACCGCGCCGAGGTGCGCGCCGGCCTGCGCGACGTGGTCGACGCGGTCCGCGCCGCCGGCGCCGAGCCCGTGGTGCGCTTGGCCCCGGACGAGCCGCCGCTGGCGCTGGTGCGCGAAGCGGGCGCGGCCGGTGTCGCGCTGGACGTCACGCGCCTGGGGGCGCACGGGTGGGAGTCGCTGGCGGCGACCGTCGAGGACGGCGTGCGCCTGTGGGCGGGGGTCCTGCCCGCCGTGGCCGACCCGCCGGTGGTCGCGGCGCTGGTGGACGCGGTGCGGGGGCCCTGGCGGCGCGTGGGGCTGCCCGCGGCCGGCCTGGCCGGGGTGGTCCTCACCGGTGCCGGGGGCCTGCAGGACCTGCCGCCGGACGCCCTGCGCGGTGCGTTGCGCCGGTTGCGCGAGGCGGGTGCGGCGCTCGCGGAGGCCTCCGGTGACTGAGGCGGCGCCGCGGTTCCGCGAGGCCGGGCCGGCGGACGTGAGCGCGGTGGTGGCGCTGGTGGAGTCCGCCTACCGCGGCGAGTCCAGCCGGGCCGGCTGGACCACGGAGGCGGACCTGCTCGACGGCCGGCGCACCGACGAGGAGGGCGTCGCCGCGATCGTGGCGGACCCGGACGCGGTCCTGCTGCTGGCCGAGCGCCCCGCGGGCGGGCCGGCCGACGCGCGCCTGCTCGGGTGCTGCGAGCTCCGCCGGACGGGGGACGCGGCCTACTTCGGCACCTTCGCGGTGCGCCCGGTGCTGCAGGGCGGCGGGATCGGTGCTTCGCTGCTGGCGCGCGCCGACGCGGAGGCGGTGCGGCGCTGGGGCTCGGCCGCGCTGGAGATGACGGTCATCGCCCAGCGCGCCGACCTCATCGCCTGGTACGAGCGACGGGGTTTCACCGCCACGGGGCAACGGCGGCCCTTCCCGCACGGCGACGAGCGCTTCGGCGTGCCGAAGCGCGACGACCTGGAGTTCCTGGTGCTGCGCCGGGCGACCGGCGGGCCGCCCGGCGCAGCGTGAGGCGGGGCCTCAGCCCAGGTCGGCCTGCACCTCGATGGTGAGGAACTCGTCGTCGTCCGGGATCCCCTCGGTGCGCCCGGCGGAGAACGGGAAGTTGTTGTCGTTGCCGACGACGATGGTGTGCTCGTCCACCACGTCGACGCTCTCGATCGTGGTGAACGGGAACGTCGCGTAGCCCGTCTCCGCGCTCAGCTCGGGGGCGACGCCGTCCGGGTCCGGCACCGCCATGAGGTTGACCAGTTGGGTCTTCAGCGGGTGCCCGGCCGCGTCGGTGCGGCTGGTGTCCACGAGGAACACGGCCTTGAAGACGGCGGTGGCGCCCTGGCCGTTGTCGCGCTCCAGCACCAGGTACCGGTGGTCGTCGACCTGCGTGAAGTCGCCGATGGCGTTCTTCGGCGACTCCAGCCGGTACGTGAACTCCTCGCCGCGGTAGCGGTGCTGCTGCGTGTCGTAGCGCAGCACCCGCAGGTCCTGCGGGTCGTCGCCGGCCACCGGACCCTCGAGCATCGGGAACAGGTAGCGCCCGTCGGCGGAGATCGCCATGCCCTCGAAGCCCTTGCTGCTGCCCAGGTTCGCCTCGGCGTCGCCCAGGGCCGGGTCGTCGGGCGAGGCCACGCCGGGCAGCGGCACGGGCGCCTCGATCAGCCGGCCGGCGGCGTCGGTGTGCAGCAGGTACGGCCCGAACTCCTCGCCGAACCAGAACGTGCCGTCGGGGGCCTGCCGGAAGGACTCCACGTCGAAGTCGGCTCCGGTCAGGCGGCGGTCCTCGCGGGTCAGCTCCCAGCTCACGTGCCGGTACGGGTCCGAGAGGGTGAACCCGCCGGGGACCACCGCGACGGAGCCGTCCTCGGCGGGCTGCAGGCGGTGCACGGCGAGCAGGAAGTCGGCGCTGTTCGCCTTCGAGCCGTAGCCGTTGTCGGAGAGCACCAGCCAGTTGCCGTCGGGCTGCACGAGGTTGCCGGAGAAGCCCTGCACGGGTTGCGCCTCGAACGGCACGGTCACGCCGTTGGCGCCCTCGATCGCCGAGCCGCTGGGGACGGGCTCGCCGAAGGTGGCGGCGGGCAGGACGTGCCGGTCCACGAGGCGGGCGGACTGGGCGGGGAAGTCGTCGTCGAAGCGGTCCTCGCGGGCGGAGGCCGCCGTGGTCCCGGCGAAGGTGCCGGCGAGCACGGCGCCGGTCAGGACGAGGGGGAGGGCGGCGCTGCGCCGCGGGCGGGGGGTCACGGGCGGGGACGCTAGGGCAGCCGCCCCGACCTGCGGGCGGACTGCGGGCGGCCGCCGGGTGAACGCTGGGTGCCCGCTGAGCGGGACTCGCCCGGCGCGTGTCGGAGCGGCGCGGCAGGATGTCCACCGTGAGCCAGATCGCCGAGAGCACCGACCCGGACCCGCTGCACGGGGAGGTGCCCGCCGCCGCGCGGCACCGCTGGCAGGAGCTGGTCCAGCGGATCGAGGCCGCCCGGTTCGCCTACTACGTGCGCAACGCCTCGCCGATCAGCGACGCGGAGTACGACGCGCTGGAGCGCGAGCTGCGCGCCCTGGAGGACGAGCACCCGGCGCTGCGCACCCCGGACTCCCCGACGCAGACGGTCGGCGGCACGTTCTCCACCGAGTTCACCGCGGTGGACCACCCCGAGCGGATGCTCAGCCTGGACAACGCCTTCTCCACCGACGAGCTGTCCGCGTGGGCGGCACGCGTGGAGAAGGAGGTCGGCACCGGCGCGCGGTACCTGTGCGAGCCGAAGATCGACGGCCTGGCGATCGACCTCGTCTACGAGGACGGCCGCCTCGTGCGCGGCGTCACCCGCGGCGACGGGCGCACCGGCGAGGACGTCACCCTCAACGTCCGCACCATCGCCGACGTCCCCCAGCAGCTCACGGGTGAGGACCTGCCGGAGTTCCTGGAGGTGCGCGGGGAGGTGTTCTTCCACGTCGCGGCCTTCGAGGAGCTCAACGCCCGCATCATGGACGCCGGGAAGCCGCCGTTCGCGAACCCCCGCAACGCCGCCGCCGGTTCGCTGCGGCAGAAGGACCCCCGCGTCACCGCCACCCGGCCGCTGCGGGCGCTGGTGCACGGCATCGGCGCGCGCCGCGGCATGGAGAACGCCACCCAGTCCGAGGCGTACGCCAAGCTCGCCGCCTGGGGCCTGCCGACCTCGCCGCGCGCGAAGGTCGTCGACACGCTGCCCGAGGTCGCCGAGTACGTCCGGTACTACGGCGAGCACCGCCACGACGTCGAGCACGAGATCGACGGCGTCGTCGTCAAGGTGGACCAGGTGCCGCTGCAGCGCCGGCTGGGCGCCACCTCCCGCGCACCGCGCTGGGCGATCGCCTTCAAGTACCCGCCGGAGGAGGTGACCACGAAGCTGCTGGACATCCGCGTCAACGTGGGCCGCACCGGCCGGGTCACCCCGTTCGCGCACCTGGAACCCGTGAAGGTCGCCGGCTCCACGGTGCAGCTGTCGACGCTGCACAACTCCGACGAGGTCAAGCGCAAGGGCGTCCTCATCGGCGACACGGTCGTGGTGCGCAAGGCCGGCGACGTCATCCCCGAGGTCGTCGGTCCCGTGCTGGACCTGCGCACCGGGGACGAGCGCGAGTTCGTCTTCCCCACCGACTGCCCCGAGTGCGGCACCCCGCTGCGCCGGATGCGCGCCGACGACGTGGACATCCGCTGCCCGAACGCGCGCAGCTGCCCCGCGCAGGTGCGCGAGCGCATCTTCCACGTCGCCGGCCGCGGGTCCTTCGACGTCGAGGCCCTGGGGTACGAGGCGGCCACCGCGCTGCCGGAGGCCGGGGTCGTCACCGACGAGGGCGACCTGTTCGACCTCACCGAGGACGACCTGCTGCGGGTGCCGTTGTTCACCAACAAGAACGGCACCCTGTCGGCGAACGGCCGCCGGCTGCTGGCCAACCTCGAGGCGGCGAAGTCGCAACCCCTGTGGCGGGTGCTGGTCGGGCTGTCGATCCGGCACGTGGGCCCCACGGCGGCGCGCGCGCTGGCGGGGCGGTTCGGCTCGTTCCAGGCGATCGAGGAGGCGTCCTTGGAGGAGCTGGCGGCCACCGAGGGCGTGGGCCCCACCATCGCGGAGGCCGTGCACGAGTGGCTGGACGTCGACTGGCACCGCGCCGTGGTGGACAAGTGGCGCCGGGCCGGGGTGCGCATGGAGGACGAGCGCGACGAGTCCGCCCCCCGCACGCTGGAGGGCCTGACGGTCGTGGTCACCGGCTCGCTGTCCGGGTTCACCCGCGACGAGGCCAGGGAGGCGATCCTCGCCCGCGGCGGCAAGGCGTCCGCGAGCGTGTCGAAGAAGACGAGCTTCGTCGTCGTCGGCGACGCTCCCGGCTCCAAGGCGGACAAGGCCGAGCAGCTGGGGGTGCGCACCCTCGACGAGGACGGCTTCCGCGCGCTGCTGGAGGGCGGGCCCGACGCCGTCGCCGAACCCGAGGAGGACGGGGGGGCCGAGGGCGGCGCGGGGGAGTAGGGCTCAGCCCCGCAGCACGAGCGTGCAGCACTTCGCGCCCCCGCCGCCGCGCAACAGCTCCGACAGGTCCACCGGCACCGGCACGTACCCGCGCTGCGCGAGTTGCTCGGCGTAGCGCTGCGCGCGCGGGGAGAGCACCACGTGCTCGCCGTCGCTGACGGCGTTCATGCCCAGCACCTCGGCGGTGGCGGCGTCGGTGCGCAGCGCGTCCGGGAACAGTTCCCGGAGCGTGCGCTGCGCGTCCTCGTCGAACGCGCCGGGGAAGTAGGCCACGTCCGGGTGCTCCGGGTCGTCGTCCAGCACGGTCAGCGCCGTGTCGAGGTGGTAGAAGCGCGGGTCCACCAGCCGCAGCGACGTCACCGGCCGGCCCAGCACCTCCTCCACCTCGCGGTGCGCGGCGAGTTCCGTGCGGAAGCCGTGCCCGGCGAGCAGGTGCTCACCCACCACGAGCAGGTCGCCCTCGCCCTCGTTGACGTGCACGGGCCGGTGCACCGGGCCCAGGCCGTGCTCCTCGAGCCAGGTCGCGTACGCCTCGGCCTCCCCGGCCCACTCCGGGTGGGCGAAGCGCACCCCCACCGAGCCCTGCGGGGTGACCAGGGCGCCGTTCGCGGCGTAGACCATGTCGGGCAGGCCCGGCACGGCCGGCAGCACCTCGACCTCGTGACCCAGCCGTTCGAACGTGGCGCGCAGCTCCTGCCACTGCGCCACCGCGCGGGACGCGTCCACGGGGGTGGCCGTGTCCATCCACGGGTTGATCTCGTAGGAGACGGTGAAGTGCTCCGGGGCGCACATGAGGAAGCGCCGCGGGCCGGCGCGGTGCTCGGCCGGGTGCGCGCTGTCGCGGGTGGAGGTGCTCACGGCTGCTCCGCGGGTCGTCGGGCTCGTGCCGCACGGTCCGGTGCGGCGTCCCCGACACGCTACGCAGGAGCCCGCGGGGGCGCCGCCCAGCGCACGGAGCCCCGCACCCGGCGGGGTCCGCAGCGCCTGCGGTGGCGGCCCCGGGCGCCAGGTGATCGAGTGGGGTGGGGGGGGGGGGGGGGGGCGGGCGGGGGGCGGGGGGGGGGGGGGGGGGGGGGGGGGGGCGGGGGGGGGGGGGGGGGGGGGGAGGGCCGCGCCCCGCACCCCGCACA
>NZ_JBJLSE010000098.1:0-14932 GCF_050871845.1 Kineococcus arenarius subsp. arenarius | reverse complement strand
GATCAAGGAAGTTGCAACTTCCTTGATCACCGCAGGGAGGGGGGAGGGGTGGGCGGGGTGGTGCGCAGCGGGGCTTAGCGTGGGCGACCGTGACGACCGCGGCCCCCGCCGAGCCCCGCACCTCCCCGGCCGCAGCGGTCGGCATGGTCCTCGGCGCCGCCGCCAGCGTGCAGGTCGGCGCCACCGCCGCCAGCGCCCTGTTCCCCTCAGTCGGCGCCGTCGGCGCCGCCGCCCTGCGCCTGCTGCTGGCCGCGCTCGTCATGGCCCTGGCGGTGCGGCCCCGCGCGTGGCGGTGGGACCGCCGGCAGCTGGGCCTGTCCGCGGCCTTCGGCGCCGTGCTGGCCGCGATGAACACCTCCTTCTACGCCGCCCTCACCCACATCCCCCTCGGCGTGGCCGTCACCTGCGAGTTCCTCGGACCGCTGGTGCTGTCCGCGGTGCTCACCCGCCGCCGCCGCGACCTGGTGTGGGTGGTCCTGGCGCTGGCCGGGGTCGTCGCGCTGGGCCTGGGCGGTGACGGCGAGGGCGGTGCGCTCGAACCCGCCGGGGTGCTGCTGGCGCTGCTGGCCGGCGCGTTCTGGGCCGGGTACGTCCTGCTCAGCGCCCGCGTCGGCGCGGCCGTGCCCGGGCAGGGCGGCCTGGCCGTCGCCAGCGTCGTGGCCGGTGCCCTCGTCCTGCCGCTGGGCGCCGCGACCGCGGGCACCGCCCTGCTGCACCCGCACGTCCTGCTGCTCGGCCTGGCCGCCGCACTGATGTCCTCGGTGCTGCCGTACTCGCTGGAACTGGTGGCCCTGCGGCGCCTGCCCGAGCGCACCTTCGGGGTGCTGCTCAGCCTGGAGCCGGCCATCGCCGCGCTCGTCGGCTGGCTGCTGCTGTCGCAGGCGCTGCCCGCCACCTCCGTGCTCGCCGTCGCCGTCGTCGTGGTCGCCAGCGCCGGGGCCACCGCCACCGCCCGCCGCGAACCCGCCCCCGGCGGCGCGCTCGCCGATCCCGGTGTCGCCACGCACGTGCAGGACCGGGACGGATAGCCTCGCACCGCGGCCGCGCCCCGCGGCCAGCAGCAGCGTTTGTCGAGGAGGACGACGATGACCACGACCGAGGGCACGCCACCGGTGCAGACGGTCGCCCCCGACCCGGAGTTCGCCGCCCAGGCCGTCGCGAAGGCCGACCTCTACGAGCGGGCCGCCGCCGACCGCCTCGGTTTCTGGGCCGAGCAGGCCCGCGAGCACGTCACCTGGGACACCGACTTCACCGAGGTCCTCGACTTCTCGAACCCGCCGTTCGCGAAGTGGTTCGTCGGCGGGGAGCTCAACGTCGCCGTGAACTGCGTGGACCGCCACGTCGCCGCCGGCCACGGCGAGCGCGTCGCGATCCACTTCGAGGGCGAACCCGGCGACACCGCCTCCGTCACCTACGCGCAGCTGCAGGAGCAGGTCTGCCGCGCCGCCAACGCCCTGACCGCGCTCGGCGTCGGCCCCGGCGACCGCGTCGCGATCTACCTGCCGATGCTCGTGGAGTCCGTCGTCGCGATGCTGGCGTGCGCGCGCCTGGGCGCGGCCCACTCGGTGGTGTTCGGCGGTTTCTCCGCCGACGCGCTGCACTCGCGCATCGTGGACGCCGAGGCGAAGCTCGTCATCACCTGCGACGGCAGCTACCGCCGCGGCAAGCCCACCACCCTCAAGCCCGCCGTGGACGCGGCGCTGGCCAAGGGCGCCCCCAGCGTCACGAACGTGCTCGTCGTCAAGCGCAACGGCGAGGACGTGGAGTGGACCGAGGGCCGCGACGTGTGGTGGCACGAGGCGCTGGGGGCCGCGAGCCCCGAGCACGAGGCGCAGGCGTTCGACGCCGAGCAGCCGCTGTTCATCCTCTACACCTCCGGCACCACCGGGAAGCCCAAGGGCATCCTGCACACCTCCGGCGGGTACCTGGTGCAGACGGCGTTCACCACCCGCAACGTCTTCGACATCGAGCCCGAGCGGGACGTGTACTGGTGCACCGCCGACGTCGGCTGGGTCACCGGCCACAGCTACGTCGTCTACGGGCCGCTGGCCAACGGCATGACCCAGGTCGTCTACGAGGGCACCCCCGACACCCCCGACAAGGACCGCTGGTGGTCCATCGTCGAGAAGTACGGCGTCACGGTCCTCTACACGGCGCCCACCGCGATCCGCACCTGCATGAAGTGGGGCGAGGAGTACCCCGCCCGCCACGACCTGAGCAGCCTGCGGGTGCTGGGCAGCGTGGGCGAGAACATCAACCCCGAGGCGTGGAACTGGTACCGCCGCGTCATCGGCTCCGGCCGCACGCCCATCGCCGACACCTGGTGGCAGACCGAGACCGGCGCCCACATGATCGCCCCGCTGCCCGGGGTGACGACCCTCAAGCCCGGCTCCGCGCAGGTCCCGATCCCCGGCATCGTCGCCGAGGTCGTCGACGACGCCGGCGAACCCGTCGGGCACGGCCAGGCCGGCTACCTCGTGCTCACCGAGCCGTGGCCGGCGATGCTGCGCGGCATCTGGGGCGACGAGCAGCGGTTCAAGGACACCTACTGGGCGCGCTTCCCCGGCCGCTACTTCGCCGGTGACGGCGCCAAGCGCGACGAGGACGGCGACATCTGGCTGCTCGGCCGCGTCGACGACGTCATGAACGTCTCCGGGCACCGGCTGTCCACCGCGGAGATCGAGTCCGCGCTCGTCTCGCACCCGGACGTCGCCGAGGCCGCCGTCGTCGGCGCCACCGACGAGACCACCGGTCAGGCCGTCGTCGCGTTCGTCATCCTGCGCGGCGGTCACGAGCAGGGCCCGGACACGGTGAAGCAGCTGCGCGAGCACGTCGGCAAGGAGATCGGCCCCATCGCCAAGCCCAGGTCGATCATGGTGGTGGCTGAGCTGCCGAAGACCCGCTCCGGCAAGATCATGCGGCGGCTGCTGCGCGACGTCGCCGAGCACCGCCCCACCGGGGACGTCACCACCCTGACCGACTCGTCGGTGATGGACTCCATCCGCTCGGGCATGAGCACCGGCGACTGACCCGCACAGCACCTCCACCGCACCCGCCCCGGTCCCCGGCCCGGGGCGGGCGCGCGTGCGGCACCCTCGGTGGGGTGCACCGGAACGCCCAGCGCCCCCGCCGCCCCGCCGCCACCGCCGCCGTCACCGCGGGCGCCGCTGCCGGTGCCGTGGTCGTCGCCGCCCCGGAGTGGTTCGGGCTGGCCGGCGCGCCGCCGTTCGTGTGGGCGGTGCCCTTCCGGGTGCCGCTGGGCCTCGGCCTGGCGGCGCTCGCCGGTGCGGCCGGCCTGGCCGGGCGGCGGTGGCGGCGCGCCCTGCCGGCGGCCGCCGCGGTCGCGGTGGTCGCCGCCGCCTCGCTGACCGCCACGGCGCACCGCGGGCTGTCCGCGGGCGACCTGCCGCCCGCCCTGGACGGCGACGTGACCGTCCTGGCCTCCAACGTGCTGCACGCCCGCGCCGACCGGGACGCGGTGGCCGCGCTCGTGGTGGGCACCGGCGCCCAGGTCGTGTCCCTGCCGGAGGCGACCCGCGCGTACGCCGAGGACGTCGCCGCCCGGGTGCGGGCCGACTCCGGCCGGGACCTGCAGGTCTTCTTCACCGGCGACCGCGGCGGGCGCTCCGAGGAGGGCACCGCCCTGCTCGTGGCCGCCGAGCTCGGCGAGTACCGCCAGACCGACGACTTCGCCGGCAGCGCCACCGCCGTCACCACGGCCGTCCCGGTCTCCGGGGACGGCCCGCCGCTGGCCGCCGTGCACACCACGGCCCCCGTGCCCGGGAACGTGGGCGAGTGGTCGCGCGAGGTGCCGGCCGTGCGCGAGTGGTGCGCCGCGCACCCCGGCGCGCTGGCCGCCGGGGACTTCAACGCCACCGTCGACCACCCGGGCCTGGGGGCGGCGGGCGGCTGCGTGGACGCCGGCGCCGCCACCGGCACCGGTGCGCGGGGTACGTGGCCCTCCGACGTGCCGGCCGTGCTGGGTGCCACGATCGACCACGCCCTGGCCGACGGCTCCGCCTGGCGGGCGGTGGGCACGAGCGTGCGCGACGTGCCGGGCACCGACCACCGCGCGCTGGTGAGCCGCTGGCGCCCCACCGCGTGAGACGGGGTGCCGCGTGACGCTGGGTGCCGCGCGCCCCGGGGTGCGGTGACACCGGTGCTCCGCGCGGGGGACGCCCACCGCGGTCGGGCGGGATCTTGCCGAGAACGCCCCCCGAGAGGGGGGCGTTCCCCTAGGGTCGGGCAACGGCCGCCGCTCGTCCCCCCCGGCGAGCACGGCCACTGCGTCGCCGTCGGTCCCCCCCACCGGCGGCGACGCGCTCCACGCACCCGCGCGCCCTTCCCGCCCGCCCCGTAGGGTTCTCCCGGCACACCGGCACCGCGCGCGGTGGCAGTGAGGAGGACCCATGACAACCACGGACGGCCGCGGGGCCACGGCCGCGTCGACGCTGAAGGCGCCGACCGCCCCCGAGCGCACCGTCGGCCAGCTCGTCGCCGACGCCACCAAGGACGTGTCCGAGCTGGTCCGCTACGAGGTGGCCCTGGCCAAGGCCGAGATCACCGCCGACGTCAAGAACGGCGCCCTGGGCGGCGGCCTGTTCGCGGTGGCGGGCGTCTTCGGCTTCGTCGCGTTCGTCTTCCTCGGCGTCACGGTCGCCTACGCCCTCGTCGAGGGCGCCGGCTGGCCGGTGTGGCTGGCCTTCCTGGTCGTGGCCGCAGTGATGCTGCTGATCGCCGGTGCCCTCGCCGCCGTCGGCTTCGGGCGCCTGAAGAAGGTCGGCCCGCCGCAGCGCACCATCCGCTCCACCAAGGAGACCATCGCCGCCGTCAAGGCCTCGGCGACCGGCAAGCCGGTGGCCAAGACCATCACCGGTTCCTCCGCCGCGCGCCCCAGCATCGGGCACTGACGCGGCCCGCCGTGGCCGCACCCGCCACCGACGTCTCGGCGGTCCTCGTCGAGGGGCCGTGGCGGCACCGCCTCGTCGCGGCCCACGGCGCCCGCTTCCACGTCGCGGAGCTCGGCGAGGGCCCGCTGGTGCTGCTGCTGCACGACTTCCCGCAGTTCTGGTGGGCGTGGCGGGCCCAGCTCGTCGCGCTCGCCTCGGCCGGGTACCGCGCCGTGGCGATGGACCTGCGCGGCTACGGCGCCAGCGACAAGCCGCCGCGCGGCTACGACACGCCCACCTCCGCCGCCGACGTGGCGGCGCTGGTGCGGGCGCTGGGTGAGCGCGACGCGTTCGTCGTCGGGCACGGGGTCTCCGGCCGCACCGCGTGGGCGCTGCCGTCGCTGCACCCCGAGCAGGTGCGCGGCATCGCCGTCGTCGGGGCCGCGCACCCGCTGCTGTCGCGGCAGGTGCTCCTGGAACGGGCCCGGCGCGGTGCCCCCGCCGGTGCGGGGGCGGGTCTGCGGGCGACGGCCGCGGCCCTGACCCGCCAGCTGCCGGTGCTGCCGGAGCACCGCCTCGTGCACGGCGACGGCGTGGAGCAGGTCCTGCGCGCGCGCTCGGCGCCGGGGTGGCCCGCGCCGCAGGACGTGCAGCGCTACACCGAGGCGATCCGGGTGCCGTTCGTGGCGCACTCGGCGCTGGAGTACCACCGCTGGATCGCGCGCTCGGCGGTGCGCGCGGACGGCAGGCGCCTGGCCGCGGCGCTGCGCGGGGGCGTGCACGTGCCGGTGCTGCAGGTGCGCGGTGAGCTGGACCCCACGGTGGGCACCGCCGCGCTGGAGGCGGCGGAGCGCTACGCGCACGGCCCGCACCGCGTCGTGCAGGTGCCCGACGCCGGCCACCACGTGCCGGAGGAGGCGCCGGACCGCCTCACCGCCGTCCTGGCCGGCTGGCTCGCCCGGTTCTGACCCCTCCCCACCCGGGCGGAAACCATCGTTACCGCCCTCGGGGGGGACTGTGCGGGGGCGGAAACAATGGTTTCCGCCCGGGGAAGAGGGGCGGGATCACTCGGCGGTGCAGGCCCCGGTGGGCACCTCGGTCCTCGACGAGCCCGCCTCGGCGAGCGCCGCGTCCAGCTCCACCGGCGTCAGCGCGTACCCGGTGTAGGGGTCGTCCAGGCTCTTGGCGAAGACCACGCCGGCGACCCGCCCGTCCTCGGTGAGCAGCGGGCCGCCGGAGTTGCCCGGCTGCACCTGCGAGTACACCGAGTACACGCGGCGCACGACCGCGGCCGCGTCGTACACGTCGCGGCCCTGGGCGCTGACCACCTCGCGCACCCGTGCGGTCGCCAGGGTGTACGGGCCGTCCAGGGGGAAGCCGGCGACGACCGCGGCGTCCCCGCGCTCCAGTTCCGGCGAGCGAGGCAGCGCCGGCACGTCCAGCCCGGGCACGTCCAGCACCGCCAGGTCCCGCGCCGGGTCGTAGGCGACCACGGTGGCGGGGTAGCGGCGCCCCGCGCCCTGCGGCTGCACCAGGGGGTCGTCCACCCCGGCCACGACGTGCGCGTTCGTGACCACCCGCGCCGAGCCGTCCAGGCGCTCGGCGACGAAGCCGCTGCCCTCCAGCCCGCGCGCGCAGTCGTCCGCCACGCCGGTCACCTTCACGACGCCGCCCTGCGCGGCCCGCAGGCCCGGCGTGTCCGGCACGCTGGAGGCCGGCGCTTCCACTGGGGTGATCGGCTCGGCCTCCAGCCCGGCGAACACGCGCGGGAAGCCCGTGGTGCGCGCCGCGGACCAGAACCGGCCCACGAGGGAGTCGGCGTCGGCGGGCACCGCGGCGTCCACCGCGCCCACCACCCGGGAGCCGCCCACCGCCGAGACCACCGCGGGCAGCGGTGCGGTGCGCGCCGCGCCGGCCACCACCCACACCACCAGCAGCGTGGCCACGCCCCCCGCGAGGGCACCCAGCAGGGAGTCCGCCAGCCGCGCCGGCCGCCAGCGCACCAGGCGCCGCAACCGCACGGCCAGCGCTCCCAGCAGCAGCCGGCCCACCACGGCCAGCGCGAGCGTGCCCAGCACCACGACCAGCGCCGGGCGCACCCCGGGCGCCCAGTCCTGCACCACGCCCGGCAGCACGACGACCCCGGCGGCCGCCCCGCCGACCAGGCCCACCAGGCTCGCCAGGCCGACCAGCAGCCCCTCGCGGTACCCGGCCGCCAGCTGCACCAGCAGCAGCACCGCCAGCAGCACGTCCAGGACGAGGGAGCCGCTCACGCCCGCGCCCAGCGCAGCGCCTCGTCGAGGGGGAGCTCGGCGGTGCCCGGACCGGCCGTGCCCGCGGGCAGCAGGCCGCCCAGGTCGAGCACGCGCACGAGCACCTCCGCGGTGAACCCCCACACCAGCAGGCCCCGCACGGCGAACGCCGGGCCGGTGTACCCGCCGGGGCCGCGCAGGCGGCGCACCGCGGCCGGGGCGAGCAGCTCGGCCAGCGGCACCCGCTCCACGCGGGCCACCTCGGCGGTGTCGCGCACCCCCACCGGCCCGGGGGCGCGCCAGTGCGCCACCACCGGGGTCACCGCGTGCCGCGAGTGCGCCAGCAGCAGCGGCGGCAGCTCACCCAGGACGTCCACGCCGGCGGGGTCCAGGCCGGTCTCCTCGGCCGCCTCGCGCAACGCGGTGCCGGCGGGGGAGGGGTCCGCGGGGTCGCTGCGCCCGCCGGGGAAGGCGACCTGCCCGGAGTGCTGGCGCAGGGTCCCGGCGCGCTCGGTGAGCAGCACCTCCGGCCCGGCCGGCCCGTCGCCGAGCAGCACGAGCACGGCGGCGGCGCGGGCGCCGGTGCGCGATCCGCGCCGGTCCTCGCGCCAGTCCAGGTCGGCCGCGGTGACGGTGGGCAGCCGCTCGGCCAGCGGGCGCAGCCAGCCCGGCAGGACGCCCGTGCCGTTCACGGGGCGACCGGGGTGGCCGCGGCCCCGGCGGCGGCCGCGTCGGTCACGGGCGCGGCCGGCCCGCGCACGAGCTTCGCCGCGCGCACCGGGTCGGTCTCCCCGGTGCCGTACGACGGGCACAGCCGCGCCACCGGGCAGGCCCCGCACGCCGGCTTGCGGCTGTGGCAGGTGCGCCGCCCGTGGAAGATCACCCGGTGGTTGAACATCGTCCAGTCCTTGCGGGGCAGCAGCTGCGCGAGGTCGGACTCCACCTTCACGGGGTCCTCGTGCCGGGTGAACCCCAGCCGGCGCGACAGGCGCCCCACGTGGGTGTCCACCGTCAGCCCCGGCACGCCGAAGGCGTCGCCCAGGACGACGTTGGCGGTCTTGCGCCCCACGCCCGGCAGCCGCACGAGGTCCTCCAGCCGCCCGGGGACCCGCCCGCCGTGGTCGGCGACCAGCGCGGCGGACAGCCGCAGCAGCGCGTCGGCCTTCGCGCGGAAGAAGCCGGTCGGCAGCACGACCGCCTCCAGCTCGGCGCGCTCGGCCCCGGCCAGGTCCACCGGTTCCGGCCAGCGGGCGAACAGCGTCGGCGTCACCGTGTTCACCCGCGCGTCCGTGCACTGCGCCGACAGGACGGTCGCCACCAGCAGCTGGAAGGGCGTGGTGAAGTCCAGCTCGCAGTGCGCGTCCGGGTAGCGCTCGGCCAGCAACCGGTGGACCTTGCGGGCGCGGCGGGTGCGGGCCAGCGGGGTCTCCGCCTCCGCGTCGAGGACGGCCCTGGACGTGCTGCTCACACCGTCGAGGTTACGTGCCGGCCCGGACACCGCCCCGGCGCGAGCGGGTGAGCGTGCCGGGCGAGCGGGTGACGCGAGCACCCGGGCCGTCAAGGCGCGCCGCGCCGCGGACGACACGACGCCCATGCCAGGAGCAGACGGGCACCAGCCCGACCCGACCACCGCCGGCACCACCGCCGGCACCGCCACGGGCGCGCTGCTGCCCGAGGAGCCCTCCGCCGGCGACCTGCCGGGGGCCCTGCACGGCCTGCTCGCCGACGTCCCCGGCGCGGGCGCCGCACCGCTCGACGCGGCCGCGGTCGACCACGAGCTGCAGGAGCTGCCGCTGCCGGCCCTGCGCCGGCGCCGGGAGCTGCTGCTGGAGGAGGTCCGCCGGGCCGGGCACTGGGCGCGCCTGGTGCGCGCCCGGCGGGACCTGCTCGTCGCCGCGACCGTGGGCGCGGACGCGCTGGCGGTGCCCGTCGAGGCCGGCTCGCACGGCGGTCCCCTCGAGGCGCACCTGGCCGCGCAGCAGCCGGCGTCGGCCGCGGGCGTCCCGGCGCCGGTGTGCGACCCCAACCGGCTCCTGCGCGGCCTGGTCCTGCCCGCGGGGCGCCCCGGCGCCGGCGGCACCGCCGACGAGCTGCGCTCCCTGGCGGACGCCGCCCGCCGCCTGGGCGCCTACGAGGACGCCCTGGAGGACGAGCTGGAGCTGGTCACCGAGGTCCTGCTGCGCCGCTACCGGGAACTGGTCGCACCGGGGTCCCGCGCGACGCGCTGACGCGCCGGGCGCGACCGCCCGAGCCGCCGGCGGGCTCGTGCGGCAGACTGGGGAGCCGTGCGCCCGGCCGGGCGCCCGAGCCGCACAGGGAGGTTCCTCGGTGGAGCACGCGCAGAGCGACGGCGTCGCGGGCGCCGAGAGCCTGGGGGACGTCGTCCGCCGCGCGCCGCTGTTCGCCGCCCTGGACGACGACGCCTCCGCCGAGCTGCTGCAGTCCATGGAGGCCGTGCACCTGGAGCGCGGTGAGCAGGTCTTCGCCGAGGGCGAGCCGGGAGACCGCGTGTACGTGGTGCGCACCGGGAAGATCAAGCTGGTGCGCAGCTGGCCGGACGGGCGCGAGAACCTCCTGGCCGTCATGGGGCCGGGGGAGATGTTCGGGGAGCTGTCCCTGTTCGACCCCGGCCCGCGCACCAGCTCGGCGCGCGCGGTGTCCGAGGCCGACCTCATCGCCCTGCAGCACGACGACATGATGGCCTGGCTGACCCGCCGCCCCGAGGTCGCCAAGCACCTGCTGCAGGCGCTGGCGCAGCGGTTGCGCCGCACCAACGTCACCCTGGCCGACCTCGTCTTCACCGACGTGCCGGGCCGCGTGGCCAAGGCCCTGCTGGACCTCTCGCGCCGCTTCGGCCGGCCCATCGCCGACGGCCTGCTCGTGGCGCACGACCTCACCCAGGAGGAGCTGGCCCAGCTGGTGGGCGCCTCCCGCGAGACGGTCAACAAGGCGCTGGCGGACTTCGCCTCCCGCGGCTGGCTGCGCCTGGAGGCGCGCGCGGTGGTGCTGCACGACGTCGAGCGGCTCACCCGCCGCGCCCGCTGACCCGCCGCGCCGGGAGCGGTGCCCGCTCAGCCGGGCAGGTCGACCCCGAGGTGGCGCAGGTGCGCGCGCACCGACAGCAGCGCGGCGTCGGCCAGCGGACCGCTCAGCGGCCCGTGCACGGCCACGGCGACCGCCCCCGCGTCCGCGGCGCCGGCCTCCACCGCCGCGCGCACCTGCTCCAGCCGCTGCAGGCGGTGCGAGAGCTGCGCGGTCAGCGCGGCGCGCACGTCGGTGCGCTCGGGCCCGTGGCCCGGCAGCAGGACGCCCACGCCCTCCAGCGCCAGCAGCCGCCGCAGCGAGGCCAGGTGCGCGCCGAGGTCCCCGTCGGCCGCCAGGACGGTGCTGCCGCGGCCCAGCACGGTGTCGCCCGTCAGCAGGGAGCCCTCACCGGCCACCAGCAGCGAGACGGAGTCGGCGGTGTGGCCGGGGGTGCGCAGCACCCGCAGCTCCAGCCCCTCCACCTCCAGCACCTCGCCGTCGGCGGCGTCGGCCGCGCGCAGCACCCGCGCCGGGCCGGCCGCCGCCGCGAACGCGTCCAGCCCGCCGGCGTGGTCGTCGTGGTGGTGGGTGGTGAGGACGAGGCCGCAGCGCAGCCGGCGCCGCTCCAGCTCGGCCAGGACCGCCGCGCGGTGCCCGGCGTGGTCCGGGCCGGGGTCGACGACCGCGGCGGTGCGGGCCCCGGGTTCGGCCAGCACCCACGTGGCCGTGCCCTCCAGGGTCATCGGCCCCGGGTTGGGCGCGAGCACCCGGGTGGCCCGGTCGGTCACCGGGCCACCCGTCACCGCGTCGGTGGCGTCCACGCCCGTCTCAGGCCCCGGCCCGCACGCGCACCGTGACCTCGACCTCCACGGGGGAGTCCAGGGGCAGCACCGCCACGCCGACGGCGCTGCGGGCGTGCCGGCCGGCGTCGCCGAACACCTCGCCGAGCAGCTCGCTGGCCCCGTTGGCCACCGCGGGCTGCCCGGTGAACGCCGGGTCGCTGGCCACGAACACGACGACCTTGACGACGGCCTCGACCTCGTCCAGGCCCCCGGCGGCGCTCGCGGCGGCGGCGAGCGCGTTGAGCGCCGCCGTGCGGGCGAGCTGCTGGGCGGTCGCGGGGTCGACGAGCCCGTCGCCCTGGCCGACCTTGCCGGTCCGGGGCAGCTCGCCGCCGGTGAACGGCAGCTGCCCGGACGTGTGCACCAGGTCGCCGGTGCGCACGGCCGGGACGTACGCGGCCACGGGGGCCGGCACGTCCGGCAGGCTCAGGCCGAGCCCGGCCAGGCGCCCGGTGGGCGTGGTGCTCACGCGCCGGTGGGGCGCTTGAGGTAGGCGACGAGGCCGTTGCCGTCCGGGCCGGTCACCACCTGCACGAGCTCCCAGCCGTCGGAGCCCCACTGGTCGAGGATCTGCTTCGTCGCGTGCACGATGAGCGGGACGGTCGCGTACTCCCAGGTCGTCATGGCCGCCACCGTAGTGGCGCCCGGCCCGGCGCGCGGGGGGCGGCCGTCCCGCTGCGCCGCGTCAGACGGCCTGCAGGGCGTCCGCGCCGTCCGCGCCGGCGGGGGCGCTGGTGCCCGAGCCGGTGACGGTCCCGGCGGCGGTGGCCAGGTGCGCGTCGCGCGCGGCCTCCAGCAGCCGTCGCCAGGAGACCACGTTCGGGCGGCGCTTGAGCAGCGCGCGCCGTTCGCGCTCGGTCATCCCGCCCCACACGCCGAACTCGACGCGGCTGTCGAGGGCGTCGGCGAGGCACTCGGTGCGCACCGGGCACCCCCCGCAGATCGCCTTCGCGCGGTTCTGCGCCGAACCCTGCACGAACAGCTCGTCCGCTGCGGCGGACTTGCACGCCCCGCGACCGGCCCACTCCAACGTCCACACCATCGACGGCCCCTCCCCGTCACGCCCCCTCGCGGACCACCGCGCCGCGGTGGTTCCCCCCGGAGAGGACGACCCTGTGAATCCCCCTGACGCCCCGCGAGGGGGCGTTCCCGCAGCGTAGGGTCGGCGAGGGCACTTGCGTCAGGGCCATTCGGTACCAGAAGCGGTAGTCCGTTGGGGCTAGTCGCGTCCACGGCGCGTGATCGCTGTCCCTCGGTGGGGGGACAGCGCCCCGCGGTGCGGGCCGGGGATCGTGCGCAGCGCCTGTGGAGGTCCTGCGAGTGCGGGGACTCGTCGCCCCCGGCGTCTACCCTGCTGGTATGGCGTCTGGTTCCACGCACCGTCCGGTCTTCCGCCTGCTCGGTGCCTTCACGGCGGTGAGCGCCGCCGCGGGGGTCCTCGCGGCCGGGCTCGTCGTGCCCGCCGTGGCCGCCACCGGCAGCGCCGCCCGGCTGGGCGTGGACGTGTTCAACGACCTGCCCGCCGAGCTGGGCGACCAGAAGCTGTCCGAGGCCACCACGATCCTGTGGGCCGACGGCACGGTCATGGCCCGGGTGTACGACCAGAACCGCTCGGTGGTCTCCTTCGACCAGATCGCCCCCGTGATGCGCGACGCGATCGTCTCCATCGAGGACGAGCGCTTCTACGAGCACGGCGCCGTGGACGTCCAGGGCATCGCCCGCGCCCTGGTGTCCAACGCCGGCGGCGGCGGCACGCAGGGCGCCTCCACGCTGACGCAGCAGTACGTGAAGAACGTCCTGGTGGAGCAGGCCGTGGAGGAGGGCGACACCGAGGCCGCCGCCGCCGCGGTGGACGCCGACGGCGTGGACGGCTACGCCCGCAAGCTGCGCGAGATGAAGCTCGCGGTGGGCGTGGAGAAGGAGATGAGCAAGGACGAGATCCTCGCCGCCTACCTGAACGTCGCGTACTTCTACAACAACGTGTACGGCATCGAGGCCGCCGCGCAGTACTACTTCTCCAAGCCGGCCGCGGAGCTGGCGCTGCACGAGGCGGCCCTGCTGGCCGGCCTGGTGCAGAACCCCGCCGGCTACAACCCGGTGGAGAAGGAAGAGGCAGCCGTCAAGCGGCGCAACGTCGTGCTCGGCCAGATGCTCAAGCTCGGCAAGATCGACCAGGCCGCCTACGACGCGGCCGTGGCCGCCCCCCTCGGCCTGGTCCTGCAGCCGTCCCGGCAGGGGTGCCTGGCGGCGGGGTCGGCGGCGTACTTCTGCGACTACGTCACCCACGTGGTCGCGCAGGACCCGGCGTTCGGCGAGACGGTGGAGGAGCGTCAGGAGCTGCTGCGCCGCGGCGGCCTGACCATCAGGACCACCCTGGACCCGACCGTCCAGCAGATCACCCAGGAGGCCGTGAACGCGGGCGTGAACCCGGGGCAGTCCGCGCGCTCGGCGTCCTCCGTCGTGGAGCCGGGGACGGGCAAGATCCTCGCGATGGCGCAGGACACCACGTACTCGGTCGACGAGGAGGTCATCGGCCACACCACGCTGAACTACAACGTCAGCAAGGAGATGGGTGGCGGCAACGGGTTCCAGCAGGGTTCGACGTTCAAGCCGTTCACGCTGGCGACGTGGCTGAAGTCGGGCCGGTCCCTGGACTCCGTGGTGGCCTCCCCCCGCTCCGGCTCGGACCCGATCAGCGCGTTCACGGCCTGCGGTTCGAAGATCCGCAGCGGCGACACGTACACGTACTACAACTCCGAGTCCAGCAGCTCCGGTTCGATGACGGTGCGCACCGCGACGGCCAAGTCGGTGAACACCGCGTACGTGTCGATGGAGAAGCAGCTCGACACCTGCGACATCGCCGCCACCGCGCAGTCCCTGGGCGTCTACAAGGCGTCCGCCACGAAGAACTTCCTCACCGGCGAGGTCAGCCGCGACCTGGACCAGAACCCGTCGATGACGCTGGGCACGAACCTCGTGACGCCGCTGTCGATCGCCGGCGCGTACGCGGCGTTCGCCGCCGAGGGCACGTTCTGCGAGCCGATCGCCATCGCCGAGGTCCTCGACACCGAGGGCAACCCGCTGCCGGTGCCGTCCGCGGACTGCAAGCAGGTGCTGGAGCCCAACATCGCCCGCAACGTCACCGAGGCCCTGGAGGGCGGTTGGACCAGCGGCACCGCCTCGGGCGTGAAGCGCATCGGCCGCCCCGTGGCCAGCAAGACGGGCACCACGAACGACAGCGCCGACGTCTGGTTCGCCGCCTACACCCCGCAGCTGGCCGCGGCGGTGTGGGTCGGGCACGCCAGCGGCACCGACTCGCTGAACGGCGAGCGCATCAACGGCCGCAGCTACCGCCGCGTGTACGGCTCGACGATCCCCGGCCCGATCTGGGCGAACATCGTCGGCCCCGCCTCCGAGGCGCTGAACCTGCCGGTGCAGGACTTCACCCCCGGCACCAACGAGGGCCTGCGCACGACCACCAGCAACGGCCGGGTGCAGGTGCCGAACGTCGTGGGCCGCAGCGTCTCGTCCGCCACCAGCGTCCTGGAGGCCGCCGGGTTCAAGGTCAGCGTCTCCTCGCGGCGGGTGACGTCCAGCTCCATCGACGCCGGTCTGGTGGCGCGCCAGAGCGCCCGCTCGGCGTCGGCGGGCTCGACGATCACCCTGACCCGCAGCGCCGGCGCCCCGGCCCCCGAGCCGGAGCCGGAGGAGACGACCCAGGAGCCCTCGCCCACGTCGGAAGCGCCGGAGCCGTCGGCGAGCTCGGCGTCTCCCGCCTCGGCGGTGGAGCTGCCCGAGGGGGTCGCCGAGGAGCTGGAGCAGGGGCTGGAGGACCTGCGGTCGGTGCTGCCGACGCCGCAGACCGGTCGCGGCTGATCCACCGCTGATCCGCGCACGACGAGGGGGTGGGCCCGTCCGGGCCCAC
>NZ_JBJLSE010000097.1:0-15342 GCF_050871845.1 Kineococcus arenarius subsp. arenarius | reverse complement strand
CCCCCCCCCCCCCCCCCCCCCCCCCCCCCCCCCCCCCCCCCCCCCCCCCCCCCCCCCCCCCCCCCCCCCCCCCCCCCCCCCCCCCCCCCCCCCCCCCCCCCCCCCCCCCCCCCCCCCCCCCCGGGGGGAGGGGGAGGGGTCAGTCGCCGGGGGTGCGGCGCAGCTCGCGCACCCGCAGGGTGCGCAGGCGGTTCAGGGCGGCGGCCACCTCGTGGGGGCGCGGCACCGCCACGTCCGCGCTCGCCCCGCCCGTCCACCCCTCCACCGGGCCGGCCAGGTCCGCCGCGAGCAGCTCCAGCGCCGCCGCCAGCGTGCGCCGGCCGTCCAGGTGACCGGCCGCGACGAGGTGGTCCAGCGCGTACCCGGCGCCGGTGACCTGCGAGGCGTCGGTGAACTGCCGCACCGCCCGCACGTCCACCTCCTGCTCGCCGAACAGCAGCGCGTCCGTGCCGCGCGCAGCGACCCTGCGGCGATCGCGCACCCGCGGGTCCAGCGGAGCCGGGTCCGGCACCCGGTGCCGCACCGGCGGGAAGCCCTGCGCCTCCACCGCCCGGCCCGTCGGGGTGGCGGCGACCTCGCGGGCCCGCTCGGTGACGTCCTCGCAGCGGAAGGCCCGCATCAGCAGCACCCGGTCCGCGACGTCGAGGAAGTCGCCGGAGGCGCCCACCACCAGGATCGTCGAGACCCCGTGCTCCGCGTGCAGCGAGCGGGCCAGGTCCACGAACGGGTTCAGCGGCTCGGCTTCCTTGGCCACCAGCGCCTGCATCCGCGCGTCGCGCACCATGAGGTTCGTCGCCGCGGTGTCCTCGTCCACCAGGAGCAGCCGGCTGCCCGCCTCCACGGCCTCCACGACCGCCGCGGCCTGCGAGGTGGAGCCGGAGGCGTCGGCGGTGGTGAAGTCGCGCGGGTCCAGCCCACCGGGCAGGCCGGTGACGAACGCGCCCACGTCCACCCGGGTCACCGCGCGCCCGTCCTCGGCGCGGACCGCCGCGGCGTCCGCGACGGTCACCACGAGTTCGCGCCCGTCGCCGGGCACGTGGTCGTGCACGCCCGCCACCAGCGCGGCCAGCAGCGTGGACTTGCCGTGGAAACCGCCGCCGACGACGACCGTGACACCCTCCGGCACGCCCGTCCCCGTGACCGTCCCGCGGTGCGGCAGCTCAACCGCCACGCGCAGCGACGGCGGGCTGGTGAACGGCACCGCGTCCAGCGCCGGGCGCGGGTCCACGCCGCTGCGCCGCGGCAGGACCGCGCCGTCGGCCACGAACGCCACCAGGCCCAGCTGCGGCAACCGAGAGCGCAGCACCGCCGCGTCCTCCACCGCGTCGACGAAGCCGCGCACCTCGTCCTCGTCCAGCGCGGGCGCCAGCAGGGCCGATCGCACCAGCTCCGGCAGCGCCCCCGCCAGGTCGCGCGCGGCGGTGCGCCCGTCCACGCGCCGGCGCGGGCCGGGCAGGTGGTAGCCGAAGCGGAGCACCGCCGAACCGTCCGCGCCGACCTCGCAGCTGCTGCGCTGCAGCACCTCCTGCCCGCCGGCGTCCACGCGGAACGTGCCGCCGGCCGCGTGGCGGGCCCGGCGCGCCAGGTACCCGGCCAGGGCCCGCCGGCGCGCGGGGACGTCCAGCCCCAGCGTCGCGAACCCGGCCGCGGCGGCGTCCACCCGCACCTCGCAGCGGCTCGGCGGCGCGAACGGGTCGGCCTGCGCGCGCACCAGGGAGAACGTCGCGCCCGGCAGCAGCGGCCAGCGCCGCCCGGTCAGGGAGCGGTAGCGCGCGTACGGGCCGTCGTGCAGGTGGTGCAGGGCGGCGGCGAGGTCGGCCGCCCCACCCGTGGCGGCGGCGGCGCCCGCGGAGGAGCCGGTGCTGCCGCGGCGGTCGCGCGGGTGCTCGGACGGGCGGTGGCGGGGCACGACCCCGACCCTACGAGCGGGGTCCTACCCGGTCCGGGCGCCGGGGGCCGGCTCGGCCGCCAGGTCCGCGGCCCACAGGTCCGGGCCGAACACCTCGTACTGCACGTCGCGGGCCGGCACGCCCCGCTCCAGCAGGGCGCTGCGCACCGCACGCATGAAGGGGATCGGCCCGCACAGGTAGTAGAGGGCGTCGTCGGGCAGGTCCACGTCCGCGAGGTCCATGAACCCGCGGGAGACCCCGCCGACCGGCAGGCCCTCGCCGCCGCCCTGCTCGAACCACACGTGCGCGGAGGCGCCCGGCAGGGCCGCCACGTCGGCGAGCACCTGCTCGCGCAGCGCGAAGGACTCCTCCCGCGCGTCGGCGTGCAGCAGCAGGACCCGCAGGCTCGACCCGGCGGCGGCCAGGTGCGAGAGCATCCCGGCCATCGGGGTGATGCCGATGCCGGCGCTGGCGAACACCACCGGGCGCCCGGAGTCGTCCAGGACGACGTCGCCGAACGGCAGCGACAGGGTCAGCTCGTCGCCCACCTGCACCGACTCGCACAGGGCCGTGGACACCTCGCCGTGGGGCTTGCCGCCGCCGTGCACCCGCTTGACGGAGAACTGCCGGTGCCGGCCGTCGTCGGCGCGCGTCAGGCTGTACTGCCGCGGCTGGCGGGTGCCGTCGGGCATGCGCACCTGCACGCTGACGTACTGCCCGGGCAGGGACGTCTTGACGAGGCGGTCGTCGGCCCGCTCGACCACGAACGTCACCACGTCGTCGGTCTCCCGCACCTTCCGCGCCACCCTCCAGGGCCGCCACACCGTCTCCGGGCGCACGCCGCGGGCGCTGTACAAGCCGCGCTCCTGGTGGATGAGCGCGTACGCCATCAGCCAGTACACCTCGTCCCAGGCCGCGGCGACCTCCGGCGTGACCGCGTCGCCGAGGACGTCGCCGATGGCCCAGAAGAGGTGCTCGTGCACGACGTCGTACTGCTCGGGCCGCAGGCCCAGCGAGGCGTGCTTGTGCGCGATGCGCGAGAGCAGCTGCTCGGGCAGCTGCTCGGGGGTCTTGAGCAGGGCGCTGGCGAAGACGGCGACCGAGCCGGCCAGCGCCACCTGCTGGGTGCCCTGGGCCTGGTTGCCGCGGTTGAACGTGCCGTCGAGCAGCTCGGGGTGGGCGGCGAACATGTGCCGGTAGAAGCGCTGGGCGATCTGCCCGATGTTGTCGGCGACCACGGGCAGGGTCGCCTCGACGACGGGTCGGGACCGTTCGGAGAGCATCGGGTTCCTCCTTCGGGACGGGCGTCGACGCCAGCACCGCACCACAGCCGCGCACCCGGTGCGAGCGGAGACGTGTCGCGCCCCGGTCCACCCCTCAGCCGGGCAGCTGCCCGTACACCCGGCCCACCGGCAGGCGCACCACGCGCCGGCGGTCGCGCACCATCGCCGAGCGGTAGTCGTCCCAGTCGGGGTGCTCACCGGCCAGCGCCCGGTAGAGGTCCACCAGCTCCTCGACGGCCTCGTCGTCCTCGCGCTGCGCGACGGCGCTCAGCTCGGCGTCGCCCTCGACGACCGCCCAGGACCAGAAGTCCGGCGACGTCACGTGCAGCGAGGCGCGGGGGTCGCGCTCGAGGTTGCGGGACTTGGCGCGGTCGGCGGTGATCGAGACCCGCACCAGCCGGCGCTCGGGGTCGTAGTGGTGGGTGATGTTGGACAGCTGGGGGCGTCCGTCGCGCTTGAGCGTGACGAGCACGCCGTTGCGCGTGGAGGCGACGAGGTCCAGCAGCTGCCGCTCGCGGTCGGTGCTCACCCCGGCGACGCTAGGCCGCACCCCGCCGTCCCACCAGGGGTCAGCGGGAGCGGAGGACGTCCTCCAGGGTGCGGGGCGGGTGGCCGGTCAGTCGCTGCACGACGTCGGTGACGACGTCGAGCTCCCCGGCGGCGATCGCGGTGTACGTGCTGACCCAGCCGTCCACCTCCCACGCCGGCGCCCCGTACCCGGCGCGGGAGGCGTACGCCTCCTCCACCGTCTCCTCCACGTAGTGCACCGGCTCGCCGGTGACGCGGGTGATCGTGGCCGCGACCCCGGCCATGCTCAGCGCCTCCGCCCCGGTGACGTCGTAGGTGCGCCCGGCGTGCGACTCGTCCAGCAGCGCGGCCACCGCCACCTCGGCGACGTCGTCGCGGGCCACCGCCGCCAGGCGCCCGCTGCCCGCGGGTCCCCGCAGCGCACCGGCGGTGACGAACTCCGGCAGCACGTCCAGGTAGAAGGAGTCGCGCAGCACCGTCGCCTCCAGGCGGACCGCGGCCAGCAGCTCCTCGGTGGCGGCGTGGTCGCGGCCGAAGGTGAAGGTGCAGTCCGGGGCCGCGCCGAGGAAGGACGTGTAGACGACGCGGCGCACCCCCGCGGCGGCGGCGGCCTCCACGGCGGTGCGGTGCAGCGCGACGCGGCCGGCGTCCTCGGAGGCGGAGACCAGCAGCAGCACGTCCACCCCGTCCAGCGCGTGCCGCAGGGCCTCGCCGTCGGCGTAGGACGCCACCCGCACGTCGGCGCCGGGCAGGTCCGGGGCGCGGGCGGCGTCGCGCACCACCAGCCGCTGCGGCACCGCCGCCGCCTTCAGGGCGCGCGCCACGCGCCCGCCGACGTGCCCGGTCGCACCCGTCACCCCGATGAGTCCCACGGGGCCAGCCTGCGGCCGCGCGGTGCGGACGGCACCCGAGAACGACGAAGGCCCCGGTCGATACCGACCGGGGCCTTCACCCTGTGCGCGAGGGGGGAGTTGAACCCCCACGCCCTTTCGGGCACACGGACCTGAACCGTGCGCGTCTGCCTATTCCGCCACTCGCGCAGACATGAAGACCTTAGCAGGTCCACGAGGCCTCCACGGACGCCCCCGCTCTCCCGACGGGGGAGGCGGGCCCCGCGCGGCTACGATGCGGGAGCCGGAGCAGCGGGGGACACCAGGGAGGGGGCGGCGCGTGGGAGTGCTCGACCGGTTCGAGCGCGGGGTCGAACGAGCCGTCAACGGCGTCTTCGCCCGCGCCTTCCGCAGCGACGTGCAGCCCGTGGAGGTCGCCAGCGCCCTGCGCCGCGAGCTCGACGACCGCGCCGCCGTGCTGGCGCGCGGGCGCACCCTGGTGCCCAACAGCTTCATCGTCGAGCTCGGCCGCTCCGACCACGACAAGATCGCCTCCTGGCAGGACACGCTGGCCGACGAGCTCGTCGCGGCCGTCACCCAGCACGCCGAGAAGCAGCGCTACTCCTTCGTCGGCCCCGTGCGGGTGGACTTCCACGAGTCCGACGACCTGGAGACCGGCGTCTTCCGCGTCCTGAGCTCCACCGTCAAGGGGCGCGTCGCACCGGCCACCACCCGCACCTCCAGCGCCGGCCGCCCGCAGCTGGAGGTCGACGGGCGCGGGTACGTGCTCACCGAGGCCGTCACCGTGATCGGGCGCGGCTCCGAGGCCGACGTCGTCGTGGACGACCCCGGGGTCTCCCGCCGCCACGCCGAGGTGCGCGTGAACGCGTCCGGCGCACGCCTGGTCGACCTCGGCTCCACCAACGGCACCTTCGTCGACGGCGAGCGCGTGTCCTCCACCGACCTGTTCGACGGCACCACGATCACCCTCGGGCGCACCCGCGCGGTCTACCGCGCCCCGCGCCGCGACGAGGGCTGGACCTGAGGAGCCCGTGAGCGAGCTCACCCTCACCGTGCTGCGGCTCGGCCTGCTGGCCCTGCTGTGGCTGTTCGTGCTCGCCGTCGTCGGCGTGCTCCGCACCGACCTGCTCGGCACCCGCGTCACCGCGCGGCGCACCGAGCGCACGCCCCGCCGCCGCGGGCGCGAGGAGGCGCCGCCGCAGGGCCCGCAGGCCCCGCGCCGCGAGCGCGCCACCCTCGTCGTGGTGGAGGGCTCGCTGCGCGGCACCACCATCGCGCTCGGCCAGGCGCCGGTGCTCATCGGCCGCGGCGCCGACTGCACCCTCGTGCTGGACGACGAGTACGCCTCCACCCGCCACGTGCGCATCAGCCCCGCCGAGGGCGGCACCGGCTGGCTCGTGGAGGACCTGCAGTCCACCAACGGCAGCTACCTCGGCCGCGACCGCCTGAGCGCCCCCGTGCCCTTCGAGCCCGGCACACCGCTGCGCATCGGGCGGACCGTGCTCGAACTGCGGAGGTGAGCGGACCGTGGCCATCGCCCTGCGCTACGCCGCCCGCTCCGACGTGGGGCTGGTGCGCTCCACCAACCAGGACTCCGGGTACGCCGGGCCGCACCTGCTCGTCGTCGCCGACGGCATGGGCGGGCACGCCGGCGGCGACGTGGCGTCCTCCCTCGCCGTCGGGGAGCTGGCGGGCCTGGACGGCGAGTCCCACGGCAGCGACGACGCCGCCGAGCACCTGCACCACGCGCTGGAGGCCGCCAACGAGCAGCTGCGGCGCCGGGTGGCCGACGAGCCGGAGCTGGCCGGCATGGGCACCACCGTCACCGCGGTCCTGCGCGCCGGCTCGCGGCTGGTCCTGGCCCACATCGGCGACTCCCGCGGCTACCTGCTGCGCGACGGGCACCTGACCCAGCTCACCCGCGACCACAGCTACGTGCAGTCGCTCATCGACGAGGGCCGCATCAGCGCCGAGGAGGCCGAGCGGCACCCCCAGCGCTCCGTGATCATGCGGGTGCTGACGGGCCGCGACGAGGACACCGCGGACGTCTCGGTGCGGGAGGCGCGCCCCGGCGACCGCTACCTGCTGTGCTCGGACGGGCTGTCCGGCGTCGTCAGCGCCGAGACCCTCGAGCAGACCCTCGCCGCCGGCGAGGCCCCCGACGCCACCTGCGAGCGCCTCGTGGAGCTGGCGCTGCGCGGCGGCGGCCCGGACAACGTCTCCTGCGTCGTCGCCGACGTCGTGGAGATCGGCGGCGGTCCCCCGCCGTCGACGACCCCGCAGGTGGTGGGGGCGGCCGCCTTCCACCGCCCGCGCCGCTCCAGCGCCTCCGGCACCCCCGCCGCGCGGGCCGCGGCGCTGCGCGCGGCGGACGACGACGACCAGGAGGACGACGATCCCGGCACCGGCGCGCACGTGGACGAGGCGCGCCGGCGGCGCGTGCGCCGCCGCTGGATCGCCGGTCCCCTGCTGCTGGTGGTGCTGCTGGCCGCCGGAGCCTGGGGCGGCTGGCGCTGGAGCCAGCAGCAGTACTTCGTGGGCGTGGACGGCTCCCGCGTCGCCGTGTTCCAGGGGCTGACGCAGGACATCGGCCCGGTGAGCACCTCGCACGTGGTCGAGCGCACCGACGTCGCCGTGGACGACCTGCCCCGCACGTACGCCGCGATGGTCGCCGCGCGCATCAGCGCCTCCGGCCTGGAGGACGCCCGCGACACCGTGGAGAACCTCCAGGAGATCGCGGCCGACTGCCGGGCCGCGGCGCAGGCGCCCGCGCCCACCGCCTCGGCCACCGCCGAGCCGACGACCACCGCGACCACGACCGCCGCCGTCCCGGCAGCGGCGACGAGCGCACCGGACGCGACCACCACCACCGGCACACCGGGTGCGACGCCCACGGGCGAGGCACCCGCCGAGGACTGCGGAGGGGTCGGCTGATGGCCACCGTCCTGCCCGTGTACCCGACCACGCGGCGCAACGTGGAGCTCGCGCTCGTCGTGGCGGCCGTGCTCATCGCGTGCGGCGCGTGGGCGGTGCTGGGGCTGACCGGCTCCGGCGAGCTGCCCGCGGGCCTGCTCGCGCACGGCGGGGGCCTGGGCGCCCTGGCCGTCGTGCTGCACCTGCTGCTGCGCTGGCGCGCCCCGCACGCCGACCCGGTCCTGCTGCCGGTGGCGACGCTGCTCAACGGCCTGGGCCTGGTGATGATCCACCGCCTGGACCTCGCGGAGGACACCGCCTCCGCGTCCCGGCAGTTCGTGTGGTCGGCGCTGGGCGTCGCCGCCGCCGGGGCGGTCGTCGTCGTGCTGCGCGACCACCGCGTCCTGCGGCGGTACACCTTCACCGCGATGGTCGCCGGCCTGGTGCTGCTGCTGCTGCCGCTGGTGCCGGGGCTGGGTCGCACGATCAACGGCGCGCGCATCTGGGTGGGGATCGGGCCGCTGTCCTTCCAGCCCGGCGAGCTCGCCAAGATCGCGCTGGCGGTGTTCTTCGCCGGCTACCTCGTCGTGCACCGCGACGCGCTGTCCCTGACGGGCCCCAAGGTGCTGTTCCTGCGCCTGCCGCGCGCCCGCGACCTGGGCCCGATCCTGCTGGCGTGGGGCGCCAGCGTCGGCGTGCTGGTGCTCCAGCGCGACCTGGGCACCTCGCTGCTGTTCTTCGGGCTGTTCGTGGCGGTGCTGTACGTGTCCACCGAGCGGGTCAGCTGGATCGTCCTGGGGCTGCTGCTGTTCGCCGGCGGGGCCGTCTTCGCCGCCACGACGATGTCGCACGTGCGCAGCCGGGTGGACATCTGGCTGCACCCGTTCGACGCGGACAACGCCGACAGCGCCTACCAGCTGCTGCAGGGCCTGTACGGCATGGCCAACGGCGGGCTGCTGGGCACCGGGCTGGACCGGGGGCGCCCCGACATCGTGCCCTTCGCGAACTCCGACTTCATCTACGCCTCCTTCGGCGAGGAGCTGGGGCTGGTGGGGCTGTTCGCCCTGCTGCTGCTGTACGGGGTGCTCGTCGAGCGGGGCCTGCGCACCGCCATCGGGGTGCGCGACGGCTTCGGCAAGCTGCTCGCCGCCGGCCTGGCGTTCTCCGTGGCGCTGCAGGTGTTCGTGGTCGTCGGCGGCGTGACCCGCGTGATCCCGCTGACCGGCCTGACCACGCCGTTCCTGGCCGCGGGCGGCTCGTCGCTGGTGTCGAACTGGATCGTGGTGGGGCTGCTGCTGCGCGTCTCGGACCTGGCCCGCCGCCCGGCGGTGGAGGTGCGCAACGGCCCCGAGCCGGGCGACACCGGCGTGACCCAGGCGGTGCGGATCCCGTGAACCGCCCCCTGCGCAGGCTCTCGGCCGTCGTCGCCTTCCTGTTCTTCACCCTGTTCGCGTCCACGACCTGGATCCAGTTCGTGCGCTCCGGGGAGCTCAACGCGATGCCCGGCAACAGCCGCCAGCTGTACGCCGAGTTCGGCCGCGAGCGCGGCGCGATCCTCGTGGGCGCCGGTCAGGCCATCGCCACCAGCGTGCCCGTGGACGACTCGTACGAGTTCCTGCGCCAGTACGAGGCCGGTGAGATGTACGCGCCGGTCACCGGCTACTACTCCATCCGCTACGGCACGTCCGGCATCGAGCGGGCCATGAACGACGTCCTGTCCGGCACCGCCGACGAGCTGTTCTACCGGCGGCTGGCGGACCTGCTCACCGGGGAGGACCCGGCCGGGGCGTCGGTCACCCTCACCCTGGACCCCGAGGTGCAGCAGGCCGCGTGGGACGCCCTGGACGGGCGCAAGGGCGCCGTCGTGGCCGTCGAGCCGTCCACCGGTGACGTGCTGGCGATGGTGTCCAGCCCCAGCTACGACCCCGACGCGCTGGCCACCCACGACGGAGCGGCCGCCGAGCAGGCGTGGCAGGCGCTGATCTCCGACGAGGACGACCCCCTGGTGAACCGGACGATCGACGCCCTGTACCCGCCGGGCTCGACGTTCAAGCTGATCACCGCGGCGGCGGCGCTGGAGAGCGGCGACTACACCACCGACACCCTCGTGGACGGCCCGCAGGAGCTGGACCTGCCGCAGACCTCGAACACGCTGAGCAACGACGAGGGCACCGCCTGCGGGCCGAACGACCAGGTCAGCCTGCTCGACGCGCTGCGCATCTCCTGCAACACGGCCTTCGGGCAGCTCGGCCTGGACCTCGGCGCCGAGGCCCTCGACGCGCAGGCGCAGGCGTTCGGCTTCGAGCAGTCCCTGTCGGTCCCGCTGTCGGTGGAGCAGAGCCAGTTCCCCGAGGACGCCACCGGCCCCCTGCTGGCGTACGCCGGCATCGGGCAGGGGGACGTGCGGGTCACCCCGCTGCAGGTGGCGATGGTCTCCGCGGCCATCGCCAACGGCGGTGTCGTCATGGAGCCCAACCTCGTCCAGACGGTGCGGGAGGCGGAGACCCTGGACGTCATCGCCGAGCCCGCCCCGCAGGAGCTGGGCCGCGCGGTGAGCGAGGACACCGCCGAGGCGCTGCAGGAGATGATGCGCGCCGTCGTGGAGTCCGGCACGGGCACGCGCGCGCAGGTCGACGGCGCCGTCGTGGGCGGCAAGACCGGCACCGCGCAGCGCGGCGAGGGGCAGGTCCCCTACGCGTGGTTCACCTCGTGGGCGCGCGACGACGAGGGCGAGAACCGCGAGGTGGCCGTGGCGGTGGTCATCGAGGACGGCGGCTCGGTGGACAGCGCCTACGGCGGTCGTCTGTCGGCGCCGGTGGCGCAGCAGGTCATGCAGGCGGCCCTGGATGGCTGAGCGGGGTGGCTGAGCCGGTGCTCGGGCACGGGACGGGCGGGCACGTGGACGACGAGGGACGACGGGCACGACGGGGACGGGGAACGCAGTGACGGACGCATCGACCAGCAGCGGCGGGCAGGCTTCGCCGCGCCTGCTCGGCGGGCGCTACGAGGTCGGCGCCCTCCTCGGCCGCGGCGGCATGGCGGAGGTGCACGTGGCCCGCGACACCCGGCTCGGGCGCGCGGTCGCGGTGAAGCTGCTGCGCTCCGACCTGGCGCGCGACCCGTCGTTCCAGACCCGCTTCCGGCGCGAGGCCCAGGCCGCCGCCGGCCTGAACCACCCCTCCATCGTCGCGGTGTACGACACCGGCGCGGACCACGTCCTGGAGCACGGCGGCGCGCAGGTGGACCTGCCGTGGATCGTCATGGAGTACGTGGAGGGCCGGACGCTGCGCGACATGCTGCGCACCGACCACCCGCTGTCCACCACCGAGGCGCTGTCGATCACCGAGGGCGTGCTGGGGGCGCTGGAGTACAGCCACCGCATGGGCATCGTGCACCGCGACATCAAGCCCGCCAACGTGATGATCACACCGGCGGGCGAGGTCAAGGTGATGGACTTCGGCATCGCCCGCGCCATCAGCGACTCCTCGGCCACCCTGACGCAGACGTCGGCGGTGATGGGCACCGCGCAGTACCTGTCGCCGGAGCAGGCGCGCGGGGAGACCGTCGACGCGCGCAGCGACCTCTACTCCACCGGCTGCCTGCTGTACGAGATCCTCACCGGCCGCCCGCCGTTCACCGGCGACGCGCCCGTCGCGGTGGCCTACCAGCACGTCTCGGAGCAGCCCAAGCCGCCGAGCGCCCTGGCGCCGAGCATCCCGCCCGCCGTGGACCAGGTGGTGCTCATGGCGCTGAGCAAGGACCGCGAGCACCGCTACCAGAGCGCCGCCGACTTCGCCGACGACCTGCGCCGGGCCGTGGAGGGCCGCCCGCTGCGCGGTGCGAGCTTCGCCCCGACCAGCGCGGTGCCCCCGGTGGCGGCCACGACCGCCCTGCCGACGGCCGGCCCGCCCACGGCGGCCACCCGCGTGACCCCCGCCGTCCCGCCGGCCGTGCCGCCCGGGCAGGCACCGGCGACCCCCACGGGCGCTCAACCGGCGGTGGGCGACGGGCAGCCGCCGGAGGAGCACCGCGGCCGGCGCTGGCCGTGGGTGCTGCTGGTCCTGGCGCTGCTGGGCGGCATCGGTGCGACGGGGTGGGCGCTGCTGGACCGCAGCGGCGGCGGGGCGGACCCGTCGGCGACGTCCTCGCCCACGGCCGTGGCCGTGCCGGAGGTGGTGGGCGTCTCCCGCGAGGAGGCCGAGGACCTGCTGGCGGCCGCGCAGCTGGAGTCCGCGGTCGTGGAGGAGGCGAACGACGCGGTGCCGGCCGGCGACGTCGTCAGCAGCGACCCCGAGCCCGGTCAGCCCGCAGCGATCGGCTCCACGGTGACGCTGACGGTGTCCACCGGGCCGGCGGCGGTCACGGTGCCCGACGTGAGCGGCTCCAGCCAGAACGACGCCCGGGCGGAGCTGCGCTCGGCCGGCCTGGACCCCGGGGACGCGGAGCCCACCGACGAGGACCCGTCCGCGGAACCCGGCACGGTGGTGCGCACCGACCCGGCGGCGAGCACCAGCGTGGCGCGGGACACCCCCGTGACCCTGTACGTCGCCAGCGGGCAGGTCGAGGTGCCGGACCTGACGGGGCTGACCCTGCAGGAGGCGCAGGACCAGCTCGACGGGCTGAACCTCAACGTCAACGCCTCCACCGACCCCGACGCGGAGGGCGAGCCCGGCACGGTGGTCTCGCAGAGCCCGACGGCGGAGGCCACGGTGGACGTGGACACGTCCATCGACGTGGTGCTGGCCCCGGAGGAGACCGCCTCCCCCACGCAGACGTCCAGCCCGTCGCAGACCGCCACGGCCAGCCCGACGTCCACCGCCACCGCCTCGGCCACGGCGAACCCCTCGGGCGCCGCGACCCGCGGCACCCGGAGCGGCGGCAACAACGGCAACGGCAACGGCAACGGCAACGGCAACGGCAACGGCAACGGCAGCAGCAACAGCGACGACGAGGACGACGCGCAGGACACCGCCGCCGGTGCCGCGCCGGAGACGGAGGACGAGGGGTGAGCCGGGTCCTGCACCTGTCCGACACGCACCTGCTGGCCCCCGGCGGCCGGCACGGCGGCGGGGAGGTCGACACCACGGCCGTGCTGCGGCACGTGCTGGCGTCCCTGGCCGGCCTGGGCCCGCTCGACGCGGTCGTCGTCTCCGGCGACGTCTCCGACGACGGCTCGGTGCACTCCTACGAGACCGTGCGGGACCTCGTGGGCGGCTTCGCCCGCGAGCGCGGCGCGGTGGTGGTGTGGGCGATGGGCAACCACGACCTGCCCGGCCCGTTCGAGCAGGTCCTCGGCCCGGTGCGCTCCGTGCACGACGCCGGCGGGCTGCGGCTGGTGGTGCTGGACAGCTCCGTGCCCCGGCACGGCCACGGCGTCCTCGGCGAGGAGCAGCTGACCTGGCTGCGCGGGGTGCTCGCCGAACCCGCGCCGCTGGGGTCGGTGGTGGTGGTGCACCACTCCCCGCTGCCGGCGCCGACGGTGCTGCACGAGGGGCTGAAGCTGCAGGAGCCGCAGCGGCTGCTGGACGCGCTCGCCGGCACGGACGTGCGGGCGGTGCTCAGCGGGCACTACCACCACCCGTACGTGGCGACGCTGCCCGGCGGGGTCACCGCCGTCGTGGCGCCGGGCGTGGCCAACCGCACGGACGTGCTCGTGGAGCACGGTTCCGAGCGCGTGCTGCGCGGCAGCGGGGCGTGCCTGGTGGACGTCGACGACGCGGGGGTGCGGGTGACCGTGCTGTCGGTCGCCGCGCCCGGCGACGGCGAGGAGCTGTTCGTCCTGGGCCCGGACGTGGTGCAGCGGATCCTCGACGCGGAGGGCCCCTCCGCCCCCTGACCGGGGAGCCCCCCGCGCGCCGTCAGGACGCCGTGGGGTCCGGCGGGACCTCGCGCTGACCGGCGGCGACGTGCGAGGTGGAGTTCAGCCGGGCCTGTTCCGCGGCGGTGCGCGCGTCCGGCTCCTCCTCCTCGCTGGGCACGGAGCGGACCACCTCCTGCGCGTTGTCGTAGTCCGCCAGCGGCAGGGTGCGCAGCGCCTTGAGGACGTCCTCGCTCGCACCGCTCGCCTGCGCGGTGGCGATCAGGGCGTCCTTGCCGGCCGGGTAGTCGGCGTCGCGGACGGCGTGCAGGACTTCGTCGTTCGTTGCCATGCCCGACCCGTACCCGCCGCGGGCGGGAACCACACCCCGGCCCGGTCGGGCGGGGGATGTTGAACCCTCACCCTGACGGGCGCTGCGGCGGCGCGCTCCACGGGCCGATGACACAGCGCGGGGACGTCCACCGGTGCGGCCGGTGCCCCGCGGGGTGGACGGGCCGGCAGGCACCGCCCGGTGAGGTGGTGAGGTCCATGGCGGCTGGGACGGACCGGCGGCGCACGCGGTGGTGGTCACGACCCGCGCAGCTCGTGGAGCAGACGCGGTGGCTGTTCTTCCTGCTCGCGCTGCTGTCGGCGGTGCTGACGTTCCCGGCCTCCGCGCGCAGCGCCGAGCCGGTCACCGCGCTGCTGGTCGCGCTCGCCACCGGGCTCCTGGCGCTCGTGTGGGCGCACCGCTACGTCACCCGGCACGCCGCGCTCGCCACCGACCTGACCGAGGCGCTCCTCGTCGGCGCGGCCGTCGCCCTGACCGCACCGCCCACGACGGCCCTCGGCATCGCCTTCCCCGCCCTGTGGTTCCGCGCCGTCTACGCCACCACCCGCCGGGCGGTGCTGCACTGCACGCTGCTGGTCGGCGGCATGGTCGGCGGCCTGGCGCTGTGGGGTGCCGTCCCCGGCCACGGCAGCCCCAGCAGGGGCGCCGAGCTCCTCGGGTGCGTGCCGCTGATGTACGCGACGATGGCCGGTGCCCGGCACCTGGCGAGCGCCCTGTTCGCCCGTGAGCAGGGGCAGCTGCGCGACACCGCGCTGACCGAGCTGGGGCGCGGGCTCCTCAGCGCAGCGGACCGCGAGGAGGTCGTCGAGCGGGCGCTGCGGGCGGCGGTCGCCGTGTGCGACGCCACCCCGGGGCTGGCCGGCGTGCTGGCGGTGGCCGACCCCGGCGGCGTGAAGCCCCTGAACACCGTCGGGGCCTGGCCGGGGCGGTTGCCGGAGGTGCTGACCGGGGTGCGCCTGCCGGAGCGGGGGGACGCGGACGACCGCCCGGTGCGGGTGGACGGCGGGCCGCTCGGCGCCCTGACCGGCCGCGACGGCGAGTGGGTCGCCGTCCCGCACCCCGTGCTCGAGGACGGCTGGATGCTGGTCGGGGCCCCGGACCGCGTGGCCGCCGAGGGCATCCCCGCGCTGCGCTCGATCCTCACCCAGTCGTCGCTGGCGCTGCGCAACATCGACGCCCACCGCGCCCTCACCGAGCAGGCCCGCACCGACGCCCTCACCGGCCTGGCCAACCGCACCACCTTCACCGAGGCCCTGGAGCGCGCCGCCGCCGACCCGGCGGCCCGCTTCAGCGTCGCGTTCGTGGACCTGGACGACTTCAAGGTCGTCAACGACGCCCACGGCCACGCCGCCGGTGACGAGCTGCTGCGCCAGGTGGCGCACCGCCTGCGCCTGGCCGTGCGGGAGGAGGACCTGTGCGCGCGGCTGGGCGGCGACGAGTTCGCCGTGCTGGTGCGCGGGCTGGCCGACCCCGCCGTCACCGACCTGGCCGGGCGGCTGGTGGAGGTGCTCGTGGTGCCCGTGGAGGTGCCGGGCGGGGCCGTGCGGGTGGGCGCCAGCGTGGGTGTGGCGCACCACCGGCCCGGGGAGGACGCCGAGCAGGTGGTGCAGCACGCCGACGTCGCCATGTACGCGGCCAAGGCCGCCGGCAAGAACCGGGTGCGCGTCTTCACCCCCTGACCCCTCCCCCCTCCCCCCTCCCCGCCGTGATCTTGCACGGTTGAGATCTC
>NZ_JBJLSE010000096.1:0-15642 GCF_050871845.1 Kineococcus arenarius subsp. arenarius | reverse complement strand
GCGCCACCGGGTGGTGGCGCGGGCACCGGGGTGCGCGGGTGTCAGTCGCGGGTGAGCTTGCGGTACGTCACCCGGTGCGGGCGGGCGGCGTCCGGGCCGAGGCGCTCGACCTTGTTGGCCTCGTAGCCGGCGAAGTTGCCCTCGAACCAGTACCAGTTCGCCGGGTTCTCCTCGGTGCCCTCGTAGGCGAGGATGTGGGTGGCGACGCGGTCGAGGAACCAGCGGTCGTGGCTGACGACCACGGCGCAGCCGGGGAACTCCAGCAGGGCGTTCTCCAGCGAGCCGAGGGTCTCGACGTCCAGGTCGTTGGTGGGCTCGTCCAGCAGCAGGACGTTGCCGCCCTCCTTGAGCGTCAGCGCCAGGTTCAGGCGGTTGCGCTCACCGCCGGAGAGGACCCCCGCGGGCTTCTGCTGGTCGGGGCCCTTGAAGCCGAACGCGGAGACGTAGGCGCGCGAGGGCATCTCCTGGTTGCCGACCTGGATGAAGTCCAGGCCGTCGGAGACGACCTCCCACAGGGTCTTCTTCTCGTCCAGACCACCGCGGGACTGGTCCACGTAGGACAGCTTGACGGTCTCGCCGATCTTCAGCTCACCGCCGTCGAGGGGCTCCAGGCCGACGATCGTCTTGAACAGCGTGGTCTTGCCGACGCCGTTGGGGCCGATGACGCCGACGATGCCGTTGCGCGGCAGGGAGAAGGACAGCCCGTCGATGAGGGTCCGCTCGCCGAAGCCCTTCTTCAGGTCCTTGGCCTCGATGACCACGCTGCCCAGGCGCGGGCCGGCGGGGATCTGGATCTCCTCGAAGTCGAGCTTGCGGGTGCGCTCGGCCTCGGCGGCCATCTCCTCGTAGCGCGCCAGGCGGGCCTTGGACTTCGTCTGACGGCCCTTGGCGTTGGAGCGGACCCACTCCAGCTCGTCCTTCAGCCGCTTCTGCAGCTTGGCGTCCTTCTTGCCCTGCACGTCCAGGCGGGCGGCCTTCTTCTCCAGGTAGGTGGAGTAGTTGCCCTCGTACGGGTAGGCGCGGCCGCGGTCCAGCTCGAGGATCCACTGGGCGACGTTGTCGAGGAAGTAGCGGTCGTGCGTGACGGCCAGCACGGCGCCGGGGTACTTCGCCAGGTGCTGCTCCAGCCACGTCACGGACTCGGCGTCCAGGTGGTTGGTGGGCTCGTCCAGCAGCAGCAGGTCGGGGGCCTCCAGCAGCAGCTTGCACAACGCCACGCGGCGCTTCTCGCCGCCGGAGAGCACCGAGACGTCGGCGTCGCCCGGCGGGCAGCGCAGCGCGTCCATGGCCTGCTCCAGCTGGGAGTCCATGTCCCACGCGTTGGCGTGGTCGAGGTCCTCCTGCAGCTCGCCCATCTCGGCCATGAGCTCGTCGGTGTAGTTGGTCGCCATCTCCTCGGCGATCGCGTTGTAGCGGTCCATCTTCACCTTGAGCTCGCCCAGGCCGTCCTGGACGTTCTCCAGGACCGTCTTGGACTCGTCCAGCTTCGGCTCCTGCATGAGCATGCCGACGCTGAAGCCCGGAGCCAGCCGCGCCTCGCCGTTGGAGGGCTGGTCCAGGCCCGCCATGATCTTCAGGACGCTCGACTTGCCGGCGCCGTTGGGGCCGACCACCCCGATCTTGGCCCCCGGGTAGAAGGAGATGGAGACGTCGTCCAAGATGACCTTGTCCCCGTGCGCCTTGCGCGCCTTCGACATGACGTAGATGAATTCAGGCACGGGGCCAGGCTAGTCGAGACGGCGGCGGGCGCGCTCCACCCTGGGTAGGGTGCCCTCGCTGGCCTCCGTAGCTCAGCGGATAGAGCACCGGACTTCTAATCCGACGGTCGCAGGTTCGAATCCTGCCGGGGGCGCCGACCACCCCAGTGCCTGCGCACTGGGGCCCGCGAGCGAGACCCCTGCCTGCCACGTTCCTGCCGTGATCGCCGATCGGGACCACGGCACCGAGCACCCCGACGACGTCGTCGTGCCGGCCCCTGACCAGGTGCGCACAGCGCCTGGTCGTCATGGCGGCGGCGAGCCCGAGCTGCTGCCCGGTGCGCTCCAGGGGCTGTCCGATCTGCAGCAGCCAGCTGGCGCAGGTGCGACGCGGGTCATGCACCCGCACGAGCGTGGAGGCGTCCAGAGTGCGGCCGGACCACCACTGCTCACACCGGTCCCCCGCAGCAGCTCCTGGTCCGCGCGCCGCGAGCCGGTGCGCGCTGCGCGCTCGGCGTCCACGGCTGCTTCCAGCGCCTCGGAGCGGTGCGAGAAGGCTTGCCCGGGCACCGCCCGGCAGCCCCCCGTCGCGGTCGCAGCCGCGCGAGGAGCGTGTCGGCGTCCACTGACGGCTCGTCGGCGAGCTCGTGCAGGTGGTGGGTCCAGGCCAGGACCCGGGAGAGGTCGTCAAGGCCCGGGTCCGACGGAGACTCCGGCGTGGCCCTGTCCGTGCTCACCCCCTTGGCCACGTCCGAGGCGGCGGGGCCCCTCGACCACCACGGCCGAGCAGCTGACCCCGCCGCGGCCCGTCCTCGCCGTCACCTCGACGCGCCCAGCACCTGGACGCGCACACCACTGCGCCCCCGTCGGCTCCGGCCGGCGGGGGCGCTGCGTCGTTCCGGGGTCAGAAGACCATGACCTCGATGCCCGCGACGATGGGGTTGTCGACCTTCTTCGTGGGCACGATCTGCACCGTCTTCCCGGGCTGCGGGATCGTCGTCTCGATGACGTAGGGCTTGCCGCGGCCGACCTTCGCGAAGATGTCGAGGTCCTTCGCGACGACCTGACCGTTCACCTTGACGTCGAAGACGCGCTGGCCGGCACGGGTGAAGGTGGGCTCGACGAAGGTCAGACGCACCTTCCACTGCCCGCCCGTGAAGGACGGGTCGACCGGGGCGTCGTAGCGGGTCCAACCCCACCTCGAGGTGGTCTGCTCCGGCGTCAGGCCCGGGAAGGACGCGGTGTGCGGCTGCCCGCCGGTGAAGCCGTGGTCCTTCTCCCACGCACCCTGAGGAACGGGGGAACCGGCGTCGATGACCGCCCAGACCGGGTCGACGAAGTCGTGCAACGCCGATGCGCTCTCGCAGCCCAGGTCCCATGTCTCGCGTCCGTGGCCGTAGGCCTCGTAGTTGTGGAACGCGCGGCACTTGGCGGAGTAGGCGGAGGTGACCGCGGGGCGCCCGGAAGCGGCGGTGGCGACGACGGTGTAGTCGACCTCGTTGTCACTGGCGTGGCTGTAGCAGTCGAGGCCGGCTTCGATGTCGAAGGTCATCGAGGTGGCGGTCGTGGTGCCCTTCGTGGCGGTGGGCGCGCTGCACGTGGCGTAGTCCCGGGTGGAGTGCTCCACCACGGTGTACTTCACCCCGGCGGGCTGACCCGCCGGCACGGTCCAGGACGCCTTCACCGTCTTGGCGTGGGTCTGCTCGAAGGTCGCCTGGTCGATCGCCGGGCGGACGGTGAGGTCGGTGACCGGCTTCACCGGGGTGGCGGAGATCGTCGTGGTGCGGGTGTTGTTGCCCTCGTTCGCCTCTCCGCGGATGCGGTCGACGTCGTCGACCCACGCCCGCAGCGTGAAGCGGCCCTCCCCGGCCGTCCACGTCGACTTGCCGGCGCCTCCCCAGGTGGCGGTGAGCGTGCGGGACGCCCCGGGCGCCAGGGACCGGCTGTCCACGTCGTTCCAGGTCACGGTCTGCCCGCCGACCGCGAAGGCGACTCCGTGCACGGTCCCGCCGGGCGTGGGCGCGGTGCCCTGATTCTTGATCGTCGCCTGGAAGGCGACCTCGGACCCGGTCGCCTGCACACCGGGCACCACCGGCCGGACGTCGGTCACCACCAGGTCGTAGGCGGCGGCCTGCGCCGGCGCCGCCGACCCGACTCCTGCTCCCACCAGCGCCGCGGCGCACGTACCCGCAGCCCACTTGCCCGCCTTGCCCATCACTAGCCCCCCTGCACCATCGCAGGAGGCGCCCCCGTCTCCTGGTAGAGCACATCTCACTCTCAGTCATTGCTTAGGTGCAACGAGGTGAGCGTCCCCCTTTCGGGGGCCTGACGCGCAGGCGGGCCCGCACGTGCTCCTGCGCGACAGCGCCCACCGCACGCGGAGCCCGTGTCTGCCGACGCACTACGGGTGAGAGCTGTCGAGCGCTCGGAGGTCGCCGGCGTCGTGGCGGCCTGAGCGTGGAGCACGACGAGGGCCCGGGCGCCCACGTCCGCGCCTCGTCGGACAGCGCCTGTGGCACCGGCGGCGACGCGTTCGTGCCGTCCTCCTCGCCCGCTCGCGCCACGGCCTCGGACTCACGCACTCGCGCCGCGTGCTCGTGACGCAGTCGTGCGAGCAGCAGGTTCCCCAGGCCCAGCACACCCGTCGCGCAGCGCTCCACGCCGGGTCTGGACCCGGTGCCGGTCGACGTTCCTGATGGCCCGTGCGAAACCCACCCCGAGGAAGCGCCGACCCTCCCACTCGCTCGCCTGCCTGCCGAGGCGGATCGGGCCGGCATCCTCGAACGCCTTGACGTGGAGCGCCTTCCCGACCGTCGCCCCACCATCGGGCAGACGCGGGTCGCCGGACCACCGGCGCGCTTCGTCCTCCGAGGAGATCGCAACCGTGGCCGGAACCTTCGCCCAGTCGTCACCGGCGAGAAGTCCTCGGACGTGAACCCGGAGTTCAGGATCGATCCAGGACTCGTCAGCGAGGGAGCAGGTCTCCACGTGCTCGAGCGTGTGGACGGCAAGCCTTGCGGGATGCCCTTGCCCCACCCGACCGCGTCGCTGGTCCGTGCCGGCGAGTCTTTGCGAAGGGGTTCGGTGGCCGCCACAGGTTCCACCCCGCAGGCGTCACCGAGAACTCCCCGTGAGCTCTTTGAGCACCCCAGGACGATGACGTGCGCGGAGTGGTGCAACTGCGCTCGCGTGAAGCGCTGCGGTTCGGACTGCGCCGTGCGGGCGGTGAGGCTGTCGACGGTGGTGTCCGTGTCGGTGCTGGTGCCGGCGTGGTGGCCGGGCAGGGCGGTCGGCTCCGGTGGAGTCAACAAGGCCATCGAGGCCTCGGAGAGGTAGCGGCGGCCGGTGACGGCCCACTCATCGGGCGCCTCGATCAGCACGCAGCCGGCCAGGCGCGACACGGTGGTGGGTCTGGGCAGGATCCCGACCACTGGGGGCACCTCCCGCTCGCGCGGGACGGTGCGGCGCTCGACCTCCCGGTCCAGCCGCTCGATCGGGTTGGTCGACCAGGTCCTGCGCCAGTGCGCCTCGGCCTGGCCCTTGGAGACCTCGGCCGGCACGTTGCGCACGAGGTGGACCCGGCGCCTTCGCCAGGAGGTGCCGCTCATCGTCTGCTCGATCGCGGAGAACTGCCCGCGGTGCTGGTCGGAGACGACCAGACGGACCCCGCGCAGTCCGCGGTCGCGCAGCGAGGTCGGGAACACGCGAGGCGTGGCCTGCGCGTCCAGCGGGCGGCAGGTGAACGCGGCGACCTCGGCGTCCAGGTCGGCGCAGGTGCGCGAGACCTCGGACTCGGAGATGCCGGAGCTGACACCGAGGGCTTCGATGAGCTCGTCGACCTCGCGGGTGGAGACGCCGTGGACGTAGGCCTCATGACGACTGCGCGCACGGTGACGTGGATGCGCCGGCGCGGGGCCGGCAGCGTGAGGGCCTGCAGGGCGCCTCGCCGCAGCTGGCGCACCACGTCGCCGCCGTCAGCGTCGGTGAGCGCCTGAGCCAGAGCGGCTCCCCCGCAGGCGGGCGGTACCCCCGGGGGGACTGGTGCTCGCGGGTCGTCGTGCGGGTCCTGTTCCAGAGGTGCTCGGCGGCTTCTCGCAGAGCCTCACGCGCCGACCCTCCCTGCTGCCGGTGCGACACACCGGCCACGGCGGAAGGCGATCGTCAGTTGCACCACCCGGTGGGACTCACCTGCTGCCCGGCCGTGCCGCAACGGGTACCTCGTCCCCCTGGTGACCACCACCGGGAGCCACGGCGTCGAACACGCCGGCACGCCGTCGCGCCGGCCCCGCTACCGAGCGCCCTCCCGCTTCGTCGGCACGGGAGGGCGCTGACGCCGTCCGAGGCTTCAGTGGATGACCTCGATCGTGGCGATGATCGGGTTGTCGACCTTCTTCGTCGCCTCGACGGTGACGACACCGCTCGTGGCGTCGACCGGGACCTCGAGGACGTAGGGCTTGCCACGCCCCACCTCGGCGAAGATGTCGAGGTCCTTCGCCACCACGCGACCGTTGACCTTCACGTCGAACACGCGCTGCCCGGCGCGACTGAAGGTGGGCTCCACGAACGTCAGCCGAGCCTTGCCCGGGTACCCGATGAGCGCGGACGTCACGTGCGCTTCGTAGCGCGACCACCCCCAGCGGCTCGTGGCCTGCTCCGGGGTCAAGCCGGGGAGGTTCGCGGTGAACACCTGCCCCTTGTCGAAGCCGCTGTCCCCCTCCCAGCCGTAGGACGGAGCGGTTGCTCCAGCGTCGATCAACGCCCACGTCGGGTCGTCGAAGTCCAGCACCCGCGGTGCGCCGTCACAGGTGAGCGAGGTGGTCGTCTGGCCGTGCGCGTACCGGTCGTAAGCGTTCACCCACTCGCACTCACCACCGCTCTCAGCGACCTCGGCGGCGCCGCGCGGACCCACTGAGGTGACGGTGTAGCGGGTGGTGTGGAACGTCTGGCTGCTCCCGCAATCCGGAGCGGTCGCGATGTCGAAGGTGAGGGACGTGCCCTCCGTGTCGCCCTGCTGAATCGATCCGCCGCCGCACTGCTCGTACGCCGGGTGCTCGGTCACCGCGTAGGAGACGCCGACGGGCTGCCCGGCCGGCACCTTCCACGACAGCTCCACCGTCTTGGCGTGCGTGTCCTCGAACTCCGCCTGGGTCATGGCAGGTGCCGCGGTGATCGCGGTGACCGGCTTGACGGGCGTGACCTTCAGCGACGCGGTGCGGCTGTTGTTGCGCTCGTTCGCTTCGCTGCGGATCCGGTCGACGTCATCCACGGTCGCCCCGAGCGTGAACTGCCCGGTCTGCGCAGTCCAGTACGAGGAGCCGGACGGCCCACCGGTGGCCCGGATCGTGACGGACCGCCCGGGCGCCAGGGAGGACCGGGAGGTGTCGTCCCAGGCGACGGCCCGCCCGTTCACCGTGAAGGCGACGCCGTGCGGCGTGCCCGACGGCGTGGCCGCGGTGCCGATGTTCTTGACGGTGGCCTCGAACACGACGCGTGAACCCGTGGCCTGCACACCCGGCTGCGCCGGACGGACGTCGGTCACCACCAGGTCGTAGGCGGCAGCCTGCGCCGGCGATGCCAGAGCCAACCCCGTTCCCGCCACCACCACCGCCGACGCTGCCGCAGCTGCTCGTCGCACGCTCCACTTGGACATGAGGCCCCCCACTCTGATGTCGCCGGCGAGAGGACAGCCCCCTCACCACCACCCCCTGGCGGCGCACATCTAACTACGGCTGATTACTCAGGGTCAACAGTCCGTACACCCTGTCCCGAGGACCTTCTGGGCGCGCCGCGGGGGCCCTCTCCCAGCGCACAGAGCACCACCGAGGTCAGCAGGCCTCGCGGATCCGCGAGCAACAGGCGCGCGGAGGAACCTCCCGCCCGCCGGCGGCGACTCGTCGGCTCGAGTGGAACCCCCCCCTGAGAGTTCACCCGTTCGGCTGAATCGATCACGCAGAGTCCCCTACCGTTCTCGGTAACCGTTCAGGACCACCACGAGGAGCCGCACCGCGAGCGAGGAGGACCGCGAGCGTCCGGCGCTGGGCACGGAGAACCTCTGAACGTCGTCGGCGATCCACCACCGACCCCGACGAGTCCTGGCGCGAGGCCGCCCGGCCCGACCAGTGCGTGTCCCCGCCGGTGGATGCTCGTCCCCGGGATCCGTCGTGCTCGCCCGGACCCGCTCGTTCGAGGCATCACGGCCACGGACCAGCACGCGCACGACGCCCTCGACCGCGCCGCCGAGGATGGCGACGCGCGGCACGACGGCCAGGGGGAGCACCGCAACCCGGCGGGTGCGGTCCTCCCCCTCGTCGCTCGTGCGCCGTCAGATGCCGGCGGCGGGGCGCTCCTCGTCCACGGCGGGGCGCGCGTCGCTGTGCGCGGTGCGGTCCTGCAGCGCGTCGTCGTTGAGCTCCTCGCCCTCCACGAGACCACCGGTGGTGCTCGACGTGGCGGTCGAGGTGGTGGTGGCCGTGGTGGACGTGGTGGCCGGCTGCGTGCGCAGGGACTCCTCGGCCGCCTCGCGCGCCTGCTCCTTGCCCTTGTTCTCGGCCACCTTGGAGGCCGCGGCCGCCGCAGCGCCGACCGTGGCGGCCACCCCGGCCGCCAGGCCCGCCTTGGCGGCGGCGCCCATGCCCCCGTCCTCGGGGGTGGTGGCCACGCCCGTGGTGGCGATCTGCTGGCTGAGGGCCTTGACCCGCGCCCCGGCCCCCTGCTCGACGTGCAGGTTGGACTCCAGCAGGACGGCCACGCGCTCCGCGCCGCGGGCGCGGGCGTGGATCGCGAGGGTCTCGTAGACGGCCTGCTCGTGGTACTCCGTCTCCAGGGCGCCGGCGAGGATGACCGCGTCGACCAGGGAGTCGTCCGTCTTCTTCAGGGTGGCCTTCGCCTCGGCCGCCAGCGCCTTCGTCACCGGGCACGGGGAGTCGTCGACCTCCTCGCCCAGCAGGGCGAAGCACTGCTCGATGGTCTCGATCTGCACGCGCGTCTCCGCGGCGTGCTCGCGCAGCAGCTGCTTCAGCTCCGGGCGCTGCGCCGCGTCCTCGAGGTCGCCGAGCATCTCCAGGGTGTCGCGCTCCATGGTCAGCGCCGCCCCCAGCTTGTAGCTGAAGACCTGCTCGGGGCTGTTCAGTCGTCCGAACATCGTTCGCTCCTCCTCGTGGTGGGGTCCGCTGTCCTCGCGCATCAACCTGGCACGCCGCGGGCGGTGGCGCATCCGGCCGGGCGCGCGGGCGCCACCGCCCGTACGGTCGCCGACGGTGCGGGAGCGCACCGCGACGCGACGACGTGACGGAGAGAGACGTGCCCCTGCCGCTGAGCCCCACCACGACGATCACGGCCGCCGGCGGGGGTGTCGAGATGCCGCTCATCGGCCTGGGCACCTGGCAGGCCACCGGCGAGGCGGCCCACCGCGCGGTGCGCGAGGCGCTGGAGCTCGGCTACCGCCTGGTGGACACCGCCACCATGTACGGCAACGAGGCGGAGGTCGGCGCCGCCGTGCGCGGCAGCGGCCTGGACCGCGCCGAGGTGTTCGTCACGACCAAGCTGCGCCAGAACCAGGCCGGCCGCGAGCGCGAGGTGGTGCGCGAGAGCCTGCGCCTGACGGGCCTGGACGTGCTGGACCTGTGGCTGGTGCACTGGCCGCCCGGCGGGCTCGCCCGCCCGGACACGTGGGAGCGGTTCGTCGAGGCGCGCGAGCAGGGCCTGGTGCGCGCGATCGGCGTGAGCAACTACAGCGTCGCGCAGATCGACGAGCTGATCGCCGCGACCGGTGTTGCCCCGGCCGTGAACCAGGTGCGGTGGGGCCCCGCGCTGCACGACGCGGACCTGCTGCGCGCGCACGCCGAGCGCGGCGTCGTGCTGGAGGGCTACAGCCCGTTCAAGGCCACCGACCTGGACGCTGCCCCGCTCGTCGAGGCGGCGGCGGCGCACGGGGTCAGCACCCGGCAGGTCGTGGTGCGCTGGCACCTGCAGCACGGCGTGGTGGTCATCCCCAAGTCCACCGACCGCGAGCGGATGGCCGCCAACCTCGACGTGCTGGGCTTCGAGCTGACCGGGGAGCAGGTCGCCGCGATCGACGCGCTGGGCGCGGCGTGAGCGGGCGGCGCGCACGGGCGGCGCGCGCCGCGCTCAGCTGACGAGGACCCGCCACTCCTGCCCGCCCAGCTCCACCACGTCCCCGTCGGCGAGCTGCCGGCCGCGGCGGTCGTCGACCTCGCCGTTGACGCTGACCTCCCCGGCGCTGAGGACCTCGCGCGCCTCGCCGCCGGAGCCCACGGCACCGGCCAGCTTGAGGAACTGCCCCAGGCGGACGGTGCCGACCACCTCCACGTCGCGCTGCGTGCTCACGCTCCGGGGACCTCCTCGTCGTCCAGGGCGAGGGCGTCGAGGACCGCGGCGATGCGGCGGGCGTCGGCGCGGGTGAGGCCCTCGGGGACGGCCACCTCGGCGCGGCCCCCGTCGCGCAGCGGGATGGTGTGCCGCAGCAGGCCCGCGCCGGCGGCCGGGTCCACCACCGCCGCGTCGGCCGGCACGTCCTCGACGACCTCGGCGTCCACCGCGGCACCGTCCCCGCCGGCGGCCCCGCCGGTGGGGGCGTTCACCGACGCGTCGCCGGTGAGGAAGGTGCGCAGGCGCTCCACGCCCTGCGCGGCCAGGCGCTCGGCGCCCGGGTCCAGCCGCCCCTGGCGCAGCACCTCGCGCAGCACCGCGTCGATCGACGCGTTCTGCCTGCCGCCCCTGCTCTGGTCGCCGCCGTCGCCCACCGGGTTCTCCTCGTCCTCGTCGTGTCCGGAGGCGTGCCCGGCGTCGTGCCGGTCGCCGTCCTGGCCGGCCCCCAGCCTCGCACCTGCCGCGGCGCCGCTCCTCCCCCGTGCGGCCCGGACGGGATCGACCTAACGTCGCGGGCATGACGGACACCCCCGAGAAGATCGTCTACACCGCCCGCGTCACCACGACCGGCGGGCGCCGCGGCGGTCGCGCCGTCTCCGACGACGGCGCCCTGGACGTGGTCCTGCAGGCCCCGAAGGAGGTCGGCGGGCCCGGTGGCGGCACGAACCCGGAGCAGCTGTTCGCCGCCGGCTACGGCGCCTGCTTCCAGGGTGCGATGGGGCTGGCCGCCAAGGAGCAGGGCGTGGACGCCTCGGCGTCGACCCTGCACATGGAGGTCGGTTTCGGCCCCGAGGGCGAGAGCTACGCGATCACCGCGACGATCCGCGCCAGCGTGGAGGGCCTGAGCACCGAGCAGGTGCAGCGGCTGCTGGAGCGCACCCACGAGCTGTGCCCGTACTCCAAGGCCACCCGCGGCAACGTGCCGGTGACCCTGGTGGCCGAGCGGGCCTGAGCGGGCGGCCCCCTCCCCGCCGGGGAGGGGGCCGCGGTCCTCAGCCCGCCAGGTGGCCCCAGGCGGGTTCCAGCTCGCACCACGGCCCGCTCGCGGCGACCCGGCCGTCCACGAGGACGACGACGCGGTCGGCGGCCGCCAGCGCCGAGCGCTTCGAGCTGGACCCCAGCACCGTGGTGCCCCGCCGGCGCAGCGCCCGCCACAGCTCCACCTCGGTGCGCGCGTCCAGCGCGGAGGAGACGTCGTCGGCGACCAGCAGGTCCGCGCCGGCGGCCAGGGCCCGCGCCAGCGCCAGGCGCTGCACCTGCCCACCCGACAGCCGCACCCCCCGGTGCCCCACCAGCGCCCCCGGGCCGCCCGCGGCGGCCACGTCCTGCTCGAGCCGGGCGTCGGCCAGCGCGGGCCCCAGCCGCTCCAGCGCCGCGGCGTGGTCGAGGGTGGCGTTGCCGGCGAACGAGCCCGACAGCACCCTCGGCAGCTGCGCCACGTAGGAGACCCGCCCGGGGCGCAGGAACACCTGCGGGTCCTGCACCGGCGCGCCGTTCCAGCGCAGCGAACCCTCGTGGTCGGCGAGACCGGCCAGCGCCGCCAGCAGGCTCGACTTGCCCGAGCCGACCCGGCCCGTCAGCAGCACCAGCTCCCCGCCGCGCACCCGCAGGTCGACGTCCGCGACACCCACCGTGCCGTCGTCGTGCACGGCGCTGAAACCGCGCAGCTCCAGCTCGCGCAGCGGCCGGCGCGGCGACGGGTCCGGGGCCGGGGCCGGGGCGGTGCCGGCGACGAGGTCCACCCCGGCGGGCGGTTCCAGCACGTCGGCGCGCCCGGCCAGCGCCGCGACCGCCCGCAGCCACTCCCGCGCCACCGGCGCCTCGGTGACCACGGCACCGGCGACCTGCCCGTAGTAGGAGGACCCCGCCACGGCCGTGGACACCAGCAGCGCCGTGGCCAGGCCCCAGGTGCCGCGCAGGTGCAGCCACCAGGTGGCGACCAGGCCCAGCTGCACCAGGACGACGGGCACGCCCTCCAGCACCGCCCGCACCCGGAACTCGCGCACCGAGGCGCGCACCCGGGCGTCGTCGACGCGGTGCAGGTGCGCCAGCACCGCGGGCGCGGCGGCGGCCAGCTTGACCGTGCGGGCGGCGTCCACCGCCGAGCCGAGGGAGCGGCCGAAGCGGGCGCGCGCATCACCGGCGCCCGCCGCGCTGCGCCCGGCCACCCCGGCACCGGCCACGGACACCAGCGCAGAGCAGGCCATCACCGCGGCCACGACGGCACCGGCACCGGCGGTGCCGGCCAGCAGCGAGGTCACCACCACGACCACGCAGCCCAGGGCGACGTCGACCCACCGGTCGACGTAGAGGACGAAGCGGTCGGAGTCCAGGCAGCGGGCCGTGACCTCCCCCGCCGGCACCCGCGGCAGGCGGCGCTGGCGGGTCTGCCCGGCCAGGACCGCGCAGCGCGCCCGCAGCGCCACCGCGTTCCACCAGGCGAAGTAGACGCGCAGGGCGCCGAACAGCGCGAACGGCCCGGCCAGCAGCGCCGCGCACACCCCCAGCGCGAACGGCCACACCCCCTGCGCACCGCCGGTTCCGGAGCGCTCGGACACGCCGGCCACCACCTGGCCCCACAGCGCGCCCGTCACGGCGCCGTGGGCGCCCAGCAGCGACATCGCCAGGAACAGGACGGCACCCACCAGGCCCCAGCGCCGGTGCACGGTGATCGCCCGCAGCACCGTGCGCGCCAGGCGGGGCGACGGCTCCGGCGCGGCCGGGCGCGGCCGGCGCGCCGCGGGGACCGCGGGCCCGGCCACCGCGACCGGGTCCACGCCCGGGTCCACGCCCGAGTCCACGGCGCCGGTGCCGGCGGCGGCGAGCAGGTCGGCGAACGGCCCGGGTGCACCGGCCAGCCGGGCGCGGGGGCCGTGCTGCACCAGGCGGCCGCCGTCCAGCACCGCCACCGCGTCGGCGCGGCGCGTCGTGCTGAGCCGGTGCGCGATGAGCAGGCCGGTGCGGCCGGCCAGCAGGCGCTCGGCGGCCGCAGTGACGCGGTGCTCGGTGACCGGGTCCATGCGGGCGGTCGCCTCGTCCAGGACGACGACGCGCACGTCGCGCACGAGCAGCCGCGCGAAGGCGACCAGCTGCTCCTCCCCGGCCGAGAGCACCGTGCCCCCCGGCCCCAGCGGGGTGTCCAGCCCGTCGGGCAGGGCGCGCACCCACTCCCGCAGCCCCAGGGCGTCCACCGCCTCCTCCACGGCGGCGCGCGGCACCGCCGTGGTCAGGGTGATGTTCTCGGCCAGCGTCGCGGCCAGCAGCTCGGTGCGCTGGGTGACGACGCCGACGGCGCCCCGCAGGGCGTGCAGGTCCACCTCGCGCACGTCGCGGCCGCCGACGAGCACCGCACCGGCGGGCGGCTCGACCGCGCGGGAGAACAGCGACGCCAGGGTCGACTTGCCCGAGCCGCTGCGCCCCACCAGCGCGCACGTCGTGCCCGCGGGCACCTCCAGGTCCACCCCGCGCAGCGCGAACCCGCCCCCCGGGTAGGCGAAGTCCAGAGCGCGCACCCGCAGGGCCAGCGGGCCGGCCGGCAGCTCCTGCCCGCCCGCCGGCTCCGCCGGCGCCGTCAGCAGCGCCCGGATCCGCTGCAGCGCACCCAGCCCCGCCTGCACCTCCGGCAGCCGGTCGCTGACCTGGGTGAGTCCGCCGACGAAACCGGCCATCAGCAGCCACGTCGTGACCAGGTCCGCCACGCCGAGGTCCCCGCGCAGCACGAGCGCGACACCGCCCAGCACCAGCGAGACCAGCAGCAGCGACAGCACCAGCGCCGTGCGCAGCCCCACCGAGGACGCGACGCGGTTGGTGGCCCGCACGGCCCGCAGCACCACCGCCGAGCCGCGCGCGTAGCGGCGCAGCACGTACGGGCGCCCCAGGCTGGAGCGCACGTCGTCACGGGCGGCGACCGCCTCCTCCAGCTCGGCGGCGTGGTCGGTCCAGGCCGCCTCCTCGGCGAGCTTGCGGCGGGCGACCTCCGCGGTCAGCGGGCGCGCCACGAGCAGCGCCGCGGCCGCCACGAGCGGGAACGCGATCCACGCCGGCCACCACGTCAGCCCCGCCACGACCCACGCCAGCGACGAGCGCAGCAGGGCGCGCGCCAGGTGCCAGCCCGTCTCCCGCAGCAGCCGCGCCAGCTGGCGCGGGTCGTCGTCGACGCGGTCGAGGACCTCGCCGACGGCCTGCTCGGCCAGCACCGGCAGCGGCTGGGCCAGGGCCGCCTCGAGCAGGTCCGCGCGCAGGCGCCCCTCGGCGCGGCCCACGCGGGTGGCGAACACCGTGCGCCCGGCGGTGTCCAGGACCCCGGCCCCCACGAGCAGCACCGCCAGCGCCGCCACGAGCGCGGGCCGGGGGTCCTCCGCCAGGCGCCCGGTGACGACGGTGCCCAGCGTCTCCCCCACCGCGGCCAGCACGGCCAGCGCCCCCGCCACCGCCACGCGCGGGCCCGCCAGCCGCGACGCCGTCAGGCTGCGGGCGTCCCGGCCGGCGCCGGGGCGCGCCCCGTCCGGGACGGCGCGCCGCGGCGGCGCCTGCGGGGAGGTGAGCACCCGTCGACGCTATCCGCGCGCCCGGACGCTCCTCCTCCCCTTTTCCGCGCCGCCGGCCGCGCACCCCGCCGGCGGCACCGCTCAGGCGGCCTGGGCCAGGTACTCGTCCCAGCGGGGGTCGGCCTGCTCCGCCCCGCGCACCGCCCAGGACGCCCCGCGCGGGGCCGCCGGGCGGAACGGCAGCGCCCAGCCCATCTCCTCCGGCGTCCGGTTCCCCTTGGCGTTGTTGCAGCGCACGCAGCAGGCCACGAGGTTCTCCCACGTGTCCGGTCCGCGGCGGCTGCGCGGCAGCACGTGGTCCACGGTCGTGGCGTGGCCGCGGCAGTAGGCGCAGCGCTGGTGGTCGCGGCGCAGCACCCCGCGCCGGCTGACCGGGACCACCGACCCCCGCGGCACCCGCACGTAGCGGGTCAGCAGGATCACCGACGGCCGTTCCAGGCTCACCGTCGCGCCCACCACGGGATCACCGTCGGCGAGCACCACCGACGCCTTCCCGGCGAGGACGAGGACGAGCGCCCGGCGGAAGGACACCACCGCGAGCGGTTCGTAACCGGCGTTCAGCACGAGGGTTCTCACGACCACCTCCACGGACGACGAGAGGCGCCGTCCCCGGTGGGGACGACGCCTCTGGGAGCGACGACGTGCGCGGCGGGATGCACGTGCTGGCGCACGTGCGCGCACCGGCGCACCGCGGGTACCCCCACTGTCATCGGGGGCAGGTACGGACGGGGCGCGGAGGGGCGCACGCGCTGCACGGCCGTGGGACTGGACACGCTCGCCTCCGCTCCTGGTGTCGTCGTGACCGCACTGTACGTCGCGCGGGGGCGCTGGGACACGTGTTTCGTCCTGGTGCGGCTCCGTGGTGCGGCTCGATGCTCACCCGGGTGCGGCTCCGTGGTCGCCGGGGTGCGGGCGTCGGCGGGTGCTGCGGCCGGCTCTCCGCCCGCTGCCGGGTGCACCGCCTCGCCGGGGTGCGCTGGGCGGGCTCCGGACGCCGGCCTCCGCACCCG
>NZ_JBJLSE010000095.1:0-15788 GCF_050871845.1 Kineococcus arenarius subsp. arenarius | reverse complement strand
CCCGGCACCTCGCAGAGGTGCCGGGCCCGGTCTGGGGGGCGTCGTCAGGCGACGGGCGCCACGCGGCCGTAGACCGCGGAGTCGCTCCACACGGCGCGGAGCTGGACGGGCTTGCCGCTGCGGGGGGCGTCCCACATCATCCCGTCGCCGGCGTAGATGCCGACGTGGTAGGCGCGGCCGCCGTCGGTGAAGAAGACCAGGTCGCCGGCCACGGCCTCGGCGCGGGAGATGCGCGTGCTGGCGGCGAGCTGGGCGTTGGAGGTGCGCGGCACCGAGATGCCGACCTGGCGCAGCACGTAGCTGGTGTACCCGGAGCAGTCGAAGCCCGCGGGGGTGGAGCCGCCGTACACGTACGGCACACCCGCGTAGTCGTCGGCCACGGCGAGGATCTGCTGACCCAGCGACGGGGCGGGGGCCGGGGCGGGGGGCGCCTCGACGACGGGGGCCGGGGCCGGGGCCGGGGCGGCGGCCTGGACGGCGGGGACCGCCCGGGCGGCGTCGACGACGGCCTGGTCGACCGAGGCCTCCACGACGGGCGCGTCGGCGGCGCTGCGGGTGCTGCGCTCCACGAGGACCGGCGGCGGCGCGGGCGTCGGCACCGTGCTGAAGGCGGCCAGGGTGGTGACCGCGCCCGCCTCGGCGGGGGCGGAGACCACGCCGACGGCGGTGGTGCCGAAGGCGGAGTCGACGGCGGTGGTCAGCTCCGCGCTGACGGCGGTGCTCACCGTGCCGACGGCCGCGGGGGCCGCGGCGGGGGCGGCACCGGCCGGCAGCGCGACGGTGACGAGCAGCCCGCCGGCGGCGGCGGCGACGGCGCCGGCACGGCCGAGGTCGGTCAGGGACGTGCGGGGACGGACGGGCGCGCGGTGGCGCGCCGGAACGCGAGTCGTCAAGGTGGTGTGCCTCTCCGACGCCTGCGAGGTGAGCTGTCGGGTTCGGGCGGGAGTATCGCCCGGCCGGTTCGCACCGGCTTCACCCCTAGGACGCTCACCCCGACCTGGCTGGCCGGTGGATCACGCCCGGGAAATTGGTTCCCCCGTCCCTGCCACACGTGTGCGTGGGACCTCGACGCGGTGGCAGGGCTCGGCGTCCGTGCGAGGGCTTCCGCGTGAACGTTCACAGAAGCGGGTGGACCATAACCCCTCCGGGCCCCGGATGTCACGACCCGGTGACGTCCGCGTGGCAGTCGCGTGACGAACCGGCGACGAACGCGCTGCGGAGCTCAGCTCCGCGCGGCCACGAACAGGTGGGAGGCCTCGGCGGTGCTCAGCTCCAGCACGGCGTCCCCCAGGGCCACCTCGTACCCGCTCGCCGACGCCTTGACGACGACCTCCGCGCCCGGTCGCAGCCCCGCCTCGGCGAAGCGGGCCAGCAGCTCCACGTCGGTCTGCAGCGGCTCGCCCAGGCGGCGCACCACGACGGGGGAGCCGTCCGCGCCGGCCGTCGTCAGGGGCTGCACGCCGGTGCGGAAGTCCTCGGCGGACGCGACCTCGCCCAGCTCCTCCAGCCCGGGGATCGGGTTGCCGTACGGCGAGGAGTGCGGGTGGTCGAGGATGTCGACGAGCCGCTTCTCGACCTCCTCGGAGATGACGTGCTCCCAGCGGCACGCCTCCTCGTGCACCAGCGACCACTCCAGCCCGATGACGTCGGTGAGCAGCCGCTCGGTGAGCCGGTGCTTGCGCATGACGCGCATGGCCTTGGTGCGGCCGGTGTCGGTGAGCTCCAGGCGGCGGTCGGTGCCGACGTGCAGCAGGCCGTCGCGCTCCATGCGCGCCACCGTCTGCGAGACGGTGGGGCCGGAGTGGTGCAGGCGCTCGGCGATGCGGGCGCGCATCGGCACGATGCCCTCCTCCTCGAGCTCGAAGACCGTCTTGAGGTACATCTCGGTGGTGTCGATGAGGTCGCTCACGGCGTCCATCATCCGTCATCGGCGCACCCGCACGCACCGGCCCGGCGGGCCGGCGGGGCGCGTGCGACGGTGGGGGCACCACGCCCCGAGGAGAGCTGAGGAGCCCCGTGAGCACGTCCGCCGTCCCCGGTCCCCGCCCCGCCCTCGACCCCGCCGCGCTGGAGCAGGTGTTCACCGGTGCGCGCACCGCGCACCGGTTCACGGACGAGCCCGTCACCGACGAGCAGGTCGCCGCGATCGTGGACCTCGTCAGGCACCCGCCGACCAGCATGAACACCCAGCCCATGCGGCTGCTGCTGGTGCGCTCCCCCGCCGCGCGCGAGAAGCTCGCGACGATGATGAGCGGCGGCAACGGGGACAAGACCAGGGCGGCGCCGCTGAGCGTCGTCGTGGCCGCCGACCGGCGCTTCGACGAGGAGATGCCGCGCCTGCTCCCGCACGCGCCGAACGCGCGGGAGGCCTTCGCCGACGAGGCGCTGCGCGAGCGGACGGCGGTGTTCAACACCGCCCTGCAGCTGGGCTACCTGATCCTCGGCGTGCGGGCGGTGGGGCTGGGGGCCGGGCCGATGACCGGCATCGACGCCTCGGCCATCGAGCGGGAGTTCTTCCCCGACGGCGAGCACGCGGTCGTGGCCGTGGTGAACGTCGGCGTGCCCGACCCGGCGGGTTTCCGGCCGCGCGGTCCGCGCCTGGCGCCGGAGGAGGTCGTCCGCACCGTCTGAGCGGAGCGCTCAGGGCCGCGGGTCCAGCGCGTCGTAGCGGGCGAAACCCCGCTGCGCGCGCGCCAGCGTCAGGACCGCCACCACGCACGCCGAGCCGCCGGCGAGGGCGGCGACCCCCTCGCCGGTGAGCTCGGCGGTGCCGCCGAGCACGACGTCGCCCAGCCGGGGCCCGCCGGCGACCACGACGACGAACACGCCCTGCAGCCTGCCGCGCAACGCGTCCGGGGTGGCCACCTGCAGGATCGTGCCGCGGAAGATCGAGCTGACGGCGTCGGCGGCGCCGCACACGGCCAGCAGCGCGGTGCAGGCGGCCAGGCGCCAGCCGGCGCCGTCGGGGGCGGCGACGAGGACCGCGCCGAACCCCGCCACCGCGGTGCCGTAGACGGCGACGCAGCCGACGACGACCGCGCCCTGGCGGCGCACCTGCCCCAGCGGACCGGAGAACAGCCCGGCCAGCACCGAGCCGGCGGCGAAACCCGCACCGAGGACCCCCACGGTGCGCGCTCCCCCGCCCAGGTCCACGGCGCCGATCGCGGGGTACAGCACGCGGGGCATGGCCAGCACCATGGCGCACAGGTCGACCAGGAACGTCATGCGCACGTTGGGCCGGGTCCCGAGGAAGCGCACGCCCTCCAGGACCGAGCGCACGCCCGCCCGCCGCACGGCGCCGGTGTGCGCCGGCGGCATCGGCGGCAGCCCCCACACCCCGGCCAGCGCCGCCACGAACGTGACGGCGTCCACGGTGTACGCGACGCGGAAACCGCCGGCGTCGACGAGGAGACCGGCCAGCAGCGGGCCGACGGTCAGCGCGACGGCACCGGTGGTGCCGGAGAGGGCGTTGGCCGCGGGCAGCTGCGCGGCGGGCACCAGCCCGGGCACGATCGCGGAGCGGGCGGGGTTGCCCACGGCGAACGCGGCGCTCTGCAGCGCCACGAGGCCGTAGAGCAGGTGCAGGGAGCCGACCTCCAGCCACGCCTGGGCGGCGAGGGCCAGCGACAGCACCCACAGCGCCACCGAGGCGGCCAGCGCCACGCGGCGGCGGTCGTGCACGTCGACGAGGGCGCCGCCGTACAGGCCCAGGGCGACCAGCGGCACGAGCGCGAAGAGCCCCACCACCCCCACGGCGAGGGTCGAGGAGGTCAAGGCGTAGGCCTGCAGGCCGACGGTGACGACGGTGAGCTGGGTGCCGATCCCGGCCAGGGACTGCCCCACCCACAGCCGGCGGAACGCGGGGCTCTCGCGCAGCGGGGTGGTGTCCACCAGCCAGCGCCGGCGGGTGGGGCGGGGTTGCACGCCCCGAGGGTAGGTGGTGCGCTCGGGACACCAGGGCACCGGCGGCAGGGGCCGGGCGCGGGAAGGCCCCCGGGCGCTTCCTCCCCCGCGTGGCGGGGTGAGGGCCGGCTGGACGGGCCGGCGCCCGGGGACCCGGTGACTGCCGTGGATTCGCCGCGCCGCGCGGGGCGACCAGAGCGGTCCGCGTCCATCGCGCGGCTGCTAGCGGGCAGCCACCTCACGCGTCCGATGAGAACTCATGTACCGGACCACCTCCTCTCCCGTGTACGTCGACGGTACGTCCGCCCCCCGCGGGTTGTCACCCCGGTTTCGCCCGTCGCGGAACCGCCTGCCCCGCACCACCAGCGGAGCGGCACGATCACGCCCGTGATCGTCGAGGACGGACCGGTGGACGTGGTGGTGCTGGGGGCGCTGGGCGCCGTGGGCCGGCGGGTCGGCGGGCGGCTGGCCCCGCTGCTGGGCCGGCGGCTGGTGGTCGCCGGGCGCGGCGGGGAACGGGTGCGCGCCCGGGCGGCCGAGCTCGGGGCGCGCGGCGCCGTCGTCGACGTGCGCGACACCGCTGCGCTGCTGCGGGTGGCCGCGGGCGCGCGGGTCGCCGTGCTCGCGCTGGAGGCGGACGACGACGCGGCGGCGCGCGCACTGCTGAGCGCGGGCGTCTCGATCGTCGACGTGGGCGCCACGCCGGCGCACCTGGCCCGCCTGGAGGCACTGGACCCGCTGGCCCGGCGCACCGGCGCGACCGCCGCCGTGTCGGTGGGGCTGGCGCCGGGCGCCACGAACCTGCTGGCCCGCGCCGCGCACGAGGCCGTCGGCGGTGCGGGACGGGTGGCGATCACGGTGCTGCTGGGCGCCGGCGAGCGCCACGGCCGCGAGGGGGTGCGCTGGACGGTGGACACGCTGCTGGACGGCGCGGCGGGTCCGGCGCGGCGCGTGGCCCTGCCGCCCGCCGCGCCGTCGGGGCGGGTGCGGGTGCGCACCGCCCGCCCGTTCGCCGTCGCCGACGCGCCGGCGGTGCGCGCGAGCCTGGGGGTGGCGGACGTGACGACCCGCCTGGCGCTGGACCCGGCCGCCGCGTCGGCGGCCCTGTTCGCGCTGGGCCGGTTGCGCGGCACCGCGGCCGGCGCCTCGCCACGGGTGCGCGCGGCCCTGGTGCGCGCCCTGTCGGGGGTGCACGTGGGCACCCGGGAGTACGCCGCGCGCGCCGACGCCTGGTCCACGGACGGGCGGGCGCACGCCGCGTTCGCGGTGGCGGGCGTGGAGCAGACCCGGGCGACGGCCGAGGTGGCCGCGCGCACCGCGCTGGCGCTGGCCGCCGGGGACGCCCCGGCGGGGGTGCACCACCTGGACCGGCTGCCGGTGGGGGCCGGGCTGCTGGCGGACCTGGCCGGGGGGCCGGCGCCGGTGTGGCGGTTCCTGCGCCTGGACGAGACGCGCGGCTGAACGCCGCGGCGGCGCGGGGGTGCTTGTCAGCCGCGCGGCGCTGCCCTAACCTCGTCCGCAGTTGTTGTCAGAACCACCCTTACTCCCGCCGCGGCGGGCGGGGTGCGCACGAGGGAGCGGCGGCGGCGCGGTGGTGCAGTCCCAGCAGGCGATCCTCGTCGCCGTCTCCACGGTGATCATCGCCCTCCTGCCGGACCGGTCGGGGGACCTGCGGGTGCACCTGCCGCTGGTGCGGCGCACGCGGAACCCGTTCGGCGGGCAGTGGGCGCTGCCGGGCGGGTGGGTCCGCACCGAGGAGAGCCTCAGCGACGCGGGCCGGCGCACCCTGGCCGAGACCACGGGGTTGCGGCCCAGCTACCTCGAGCAGCTCTACACCTTCGGCCGCCCCGACCGCTCCCCCGGCCAGCGCGTGGTCTCGGTGGTCTACTCCGCCCTGGTGCGCAGCCACCTGGCGGCCGCGGCCGTCGAGGGCGAGAACGTCCGCTGGACCGCGGCCGACGACTGCACCGGCCTGGCGTTCGACCACGACGAGATCGTCCGGTACGCGCTGTGGCGGTTGCGCACCAAGGTGCAGCACGCCCACGTCGCGCTGCACCTGCTGCCCGAGCGGTTCTCCCTCGCGGAACTGCGCGAGGTGCACGAGGCGATCCTGCAGCGCCCCCTGGACCCGGCGAACTTCCGCCGCCAGGTCGAGCACTCGGGAGCCGTCGTGCCCACCGGTGAGCGCCAGACCGGCGGGCGGCACCGCCCGCCGAAGCTGTACCGGGCCGTCGTCCCGGAGGGTTCGGCCGGTCCGCTGCAGACCGCCGGCCCCCTGGCCTGAAACCCCCGCCACCCGACCGCCGGTTCCCGTCCCCCGGCGGGAGCCGAACCCGAGAGAGAGCACGCCATGGCGTCCGTCCCCACGCAGATCGCCCTGCTCGCGCGAGCCCCGCAGCGCGCGGGCGACGAGACGTGCGACCCCGACCTGGCCAGCGGCCCCTGGCAGTTCGACGCGGTGCCCGGCCTGCCGCTACCCGCGCCGACGTACGGCGCGGGCGCCTCCCGGCAGGATCCCGCCCCGGCCACCACACCGGTGCAGCAGCAGATCCCGGCCGAGTACCGGCTGCTCGGCGCCGAGGAGCTGGACCGGCGCATCCGCGCCGCGAAGGCGGAACTGGGCAGCCGGGTGACGATCCTGGGGCACGCCTACCAGCGCGACGAGATCGTGCGGTACGCCGACTTCGTCGGCGACTCGTTCCAGCTGGCGCAGCAGTCCCAGCGCCACCCCGAGGCGGAGTCCGTCGTGTTCTGCGGCGTGCACTTCATGGCCGAGACCGCCGACCTGCTCACCACGGACGAGCAGCCGGTGATCCTGCCGAACCTGGCGGCGGGCTGCTCGATGGCCGACATGGCCGACATCGACGCGGTGAACGCCTGCTGGGAGCAGCTCGCGGCGCTGTACGGCACGGAACCCGACGCCGACGGGAAGGTTCCCGTCCTGCCCGTCACCTACATGAACTCCGCCGCCGCGCTGAAGGCGTTCTGCGGCGCGCACGGCGGCATCGTCTGCACCTCCTCCAACGCCCGCGAGGTGCTGGAGTGGGCGTTCGAGCGCGCCCAGCGGGTGCTGTTCTTCCCCGACCAGCACCTGGGCCGGAACACCGCCAAGGCGATGGGCGTGCCGCTGGGCGCCATGCCGCTGTGGGACCCGCGCAAGCCGCGCGGCGGCAACTCCCCCGAGGCGCTGGCCGACGCCCGGGTGGTGCTGTGGCGGGGCTGGTGCTCGGTGCACCAGCGCTTCACGGTGCAGCAGATCGAGGCGGCCCGCGCCGCGAACCCCGACGTGCGGGTCGTGGTGCACCCCGAGTGCCCGGTGGAGGTCGTCGACGCCGCCGACGAGAGCGGTTCCACGCAGTACATCCAGCGGGTCGTGGACGCCGCGCCCGCCGGCACCGCGTTCGCGATCGGCACCGAGGTCAACATGGTGCGGCGCCTCGCCGACACCCGCCCCGACCTGACCATCACCTGCCTGGACCCGGTGGTGTGCCCGTGCTCGACGATGTACCGCATCCACCCCGCGTACCTGGCGTGGGTGCTGGAGTCCCTGGTGCGCGGCGAGGTGGTGAACCGGGTGAGCGTGGAACCGCAGGTGGCCGCCGACGCCCGCACCGCGTTGGAGCGCATGCTGGCCGTGCGGCCGTGAACCCCGTCTCCAGCAGTTCCTGCGACGTCCTGGTGCTGGGGGCGGGGATCGCCGGGATGACGGCGGCCCTGGACGCCGCCCGGGGTTCCTCGGTGGTCCTGGCCACCAAGACCGCGCTGGGCGACGGCAGCACCCGGTGGGCGCAGGGCGGCATCGCCGTGGCCGCGGACGGGCGGGACGTCGCCGCCCACGTGGCCGACACCCTGGCCGCGGGCGCGGGGTTGTGCGACCCGCGGGCGGTCGAGGCGGTGTGCGCCGCCGGCCCGGCCGCGCTGCGGGCGCTCGCCGGGCGGGGCGTGGAGTTCGACCGCGCCGCGGACGGGGGGCCCGCGCTGGGGCTGGAGGCGGCGCACTCGCGCCCGCGGGTCCTGCACGCCGGTGGCGACCGGACGGGGGCGGCGATCTCCGCGGCGCTGGCCGCGGCGGTGCGCCGCAGCGACGTCGTGGTGCGCGAGGACGCGTTCCTGGTGGGCCTGGTCGTGGACGCCGGGCGCGTCGTGGGCGCGGACCTGCTGCTGCGCGACGCCTCCGGCGCGCAGGCGGCGCACCGGGTGAGCGCGGCGGCCGTCGTGCTCGCCACCGGCGGGGCCGGGCAGGTGTTCAGCCGCACGACGAACCCGGCCGTCGCGACCGGGGACGGGCTGGCCGCGGCCTGGCGCGCCGGCGCCGGGATCGCCGACCTGGAGATGGTGCAGTTCCACCCGACGGCCGCGGCCGTGCCGCAGCCGTTCCTGGTCTCCGAGGCGGTGCGCGGCGAGGGCGCGGTGCTGCTGGACGCCGCCGGGCACCGGTTCATGCCGGCCGTGGACCCGCGCGCCGAACTCGCCCCGCGCGACGTCGTCGCCCGGGCGACCGCTCGCGCGGTGGCCGCGCACGGCGGGCGCCCGGCGCTGCTGGACGCCACGGGGTTGCGCGCGCGCACCGGGGCCGCGTTCTCCCGCAGGTTCCCGGGCATCGCCGCGCTGTGCGCCGCCGCGGGCATCGACCCCGACCGCGAACCGGTGCCGGTCACTCCCGCCGCGCACTACCTCATGGGCGGGGTGCGCACCGACGTGCGCGGGCGCACGAGCGTGCCGGGGTTGTGGGCCGCCGGGGAGGTCGCCTGCACCGGTGCGCACGGGGCGAACCGGCTGGCGTCGAACTCGCTGCTGGAGGCGCTGGTCACCGGTTCCCGGGTCGCCGCCGACGTCGCGGCCGTCGCCGCGGGAGCACCCGGCGAACCGCCCGCGTTCACGGCCGACGAGGTCGTGGAACTGCCCGGCCCGGCGACGGCCCGCGCCTCGCACGTGGCGCGTCGCGACCTGCGCGCGGCGCTGTGGGAGCACGCCGGCCTGTTCCGCGACGCGGCGGGCCTGGAGGTCGCCACCAAGCTGCTGACCCCCGCGGAGACCCCCCTGGAACTGGCCGGCCTGCCCGGCGTCGACCGCCGCGCCCACGAGGACGCCAACCTGCTGCTGGTGGCCCGGCTGCTCGTGGCGGCGGCGGCGCTGCGCACCGAGAGCCTCGGCGCGCACCACCGCGACGACCACCCCGAGACCCCCGGCGCCCCGCGCCGACGCACCCTGCGGAGGACCGCGTGAACACCCCCACCGACCCGGTCGCCGCCGTCGTCGCGGCGGCGCTGGCCGAGGACGCCCCCTGGGGCGACGTCACCAGCGAGGCGCTGCTGCCGCCCGGAGCCGTCGCGCACGCCGAGCTGCGCGCCCGTGAACCCGGGGTGCTGGCCGGCACCGCCGCCGCCGCCGCCGCGTTCGAGCAGGCCGCCGCCCTCAGCGGTGGTGCGCTGCTGCGCTGCGAGTTCTCGGCGGACGGCACCCGGTTCGCCGCCGGTGACGTGCTCGGACGCGTCAGCGGCACCGCCCGCGGCGTGCTGCGCGCCGAGCGCGTCGCCCTGAACCTGCTGCAGCACCTGTCGGGCGTCGCCACCGGCACGGCCGCGTTCGTCGCCGCCGTCGCCGGCACGGGCGCGCGGGTCGTGGACACCCGCAAGACCACCCCGGGCCTGCGGGCCCTCGAGCGCGCCGCGGTGCGCGCCGGGGGCGGGCGCAACCACCGCTGGTCGCTGTCGGACGCGGTGCTCGTCAAGGACAACCACCTGGCGGTGCTGCTGGCCGAGGGGGTGGACGTGACCACCGCCCTGCGCCGGGTGCGCGAGCGGGTCCCGCACACCACGGCGGTCGAGGTGGAGGTGGACCGCCTCGACCAGCTCGACGCCGTGCTGGCCGCGGACGTCGACGTGGTGCTGCTGGACAACTTCTCCCTGGAGGACCTCGCCGAGGGCGTGCGCCGGGTCCGCGCGGCCTCGCGCGCACTCGTCGAGGCCAGCGGCGGGGTGCGCCTGGACACGGTGGCCGCGATCGCCCGCACCGGGGTCGACCTGGTCTCGGTGGGTGCGCTGACGCAGAACTCGCGCACCCTCGACCTCGGCCTCGACGTCGAGGTGGCGGCCGCCGCGGGGGTGGCGCCGTGATCTACCTGGACCACGCCGCCACCTCCCCGCCGCGCCGGGAGGTCCTGGAGGCCGTGTGGCCGTACCTGACGCAGGTCACCGGCAACCCCTCCAGCGCCCACGGGGCCGGCCGCGCGGCGAAGGCCGGCCTGGACGCGGCCCGCTCCGGGGTGGCGCAGGTCCTCGGCTGCCGCCCCGGGGAGGTCGTGTTCACCGGCGGCGGCACCGAGGCCGACAACCTCGCGGTCACCGGCATCACCGGCGCGGCACCGCGCGGGCAGCGCGTGGTGGTCTCCGCGATCGAGCACCCGGCGGTGCTGGAGACGGCCAGGGCCCTGACCCGGCGGGGTTTCCGCGTCGACGAGGTCGGCGTCGACGGGTTCGGCGTCGTGGACCTGGAGCAGCTGGAGCGCCTCGTCGACGACGGCACCGCGCTGGTGTCGGTGATGCTGGCCAACAACGAGATCGGCACCGTGCAGCCGCTGGCGGAGGTCTCCCGGGTGTGCCGCGCGCACGGCGTGCCGCTGCACACCGACGCCGTCCAGGCCGCCGGTCACCTGAGCCTGGACGTGGACGCGCTGGGCGTGGACGCCCTGTCCCTGTCGGCGCACAAGTTCGGCGGTCTGCGCGGGTGCGGGGTGCTGTTCGTGCGCGGCTCGGTCCCGCTGGAACCCCTGCTGCACGGCGGCGGGCAGGAGCTCGGCCGTCGCTCCGGCACCGTGGACGTGGCCGGTGCCGTCGGCACCGCCGTCGCGCTGGGCCTGGCCGAGGCGGCGCGCGAGGAGGAGACCGCGCGGCTGGGCGCGTTGCGCGACCGGCTCGTGGGCGGGGTCCTGGCCGGCGTCGCCGGCGCCCGGCTGACCGGCCACCCGGTGCAGCGCCTGGCGCACCACGCCTCGTTCTGCTTCCCCGGCGTGGGCGGGGAGACGGTGCTGGCGGAGCTGGAGGCGGCGGGGGTCGTGTGCTCCAGCGGGTCGGCGTGCTCGGCCGGGTCGGAGGACGCCTCCCACGTGCTGCTGGCCACCGGCCTGGACGCCGACGCCGCCCGCACCGCGGTGCGCTTCTCGATGGGCCCGGGGACGACGGCCCAGGACGTCGAGGAGGTGCTGCGGGTGCTGCCCGCGGCGGTGCGCGCGGCCTCGGGGGCCTGAGGACTCCCGGGGTCGCCGGGTCAGCCCGCCGGCGCGAGGAGTTCCGCGAACCCCCGGCGGACCTCGGCCGCCAGCGCGGCGCGGTCGGTCTCGTCGCAGAACGCGGCCCCCACCGCGGCCAGGACGCTCTCCTGCGCCTGCCCGGGCGTCCACCCGAGCGCGGTGCCCGCGCGGGCGAGTTCCTCGCCGGTGCTCGTGCCGAACATGGGCGGGTCGTCGGGGTTCACGGACACCGCCAGCCCGGCGTGGAGCATCCCCGCGATCGCGGACCCGTCGCCGCCGTGGAACAGCTGCGTCGACCAGCAGGTCGCGAAGTGGACGCCGTCGGCGCGGCAGCGCGCGAGCAGAGCGGGGGCGGCGAGGACGGCGTAGCCGTGGTCGATCCGCTGCGCGCCCAGCGCGTCCAGGGAGGCGGCGACCTCGGCGGCGTTCCCGCGCTCGCCGGCGTGAGCGGTGCGGTGCAGCCCGCCGCGGGCGGCGAGCGCGAACGCCTCCGCGAACGCCGCCGGCGGTCCCACCAGCTCGTTGTGGTCCAGGCCGACGGCCACCACCTCGTCGGCGCGGTGCTCCAGCGCCGCGCGCACCAGGTCCAGCGCCACCGAGGGCGGCTGCTCGCGGTTGACGGCGACGACGAGCCGGCAGTCCACACCGGTCTCCGCCCGGGCCGAGCGCACGCCGTCGAGGACGCCGTCCAGCACCTGCCGGTAGGTCATCGTCGGGTGGTTCGTGGGGTTGAACGACATCTCCCGGTACCGCAGGCCCTCCGCGGCCGCCGCGACGAGGCAGGAGTGCGTGACCTCGGCGAGGTCGGCGGGGGTGACCAGTGCCCGCGAGACGGCGGTGTAGACCGCCAGGAAACCCTCCAGGTCCTCGTACCGGTACAACTCCCCGGGGTCCGTGGTGGGCAGCGCGACGCCGTGGCGCCGGGCCAGCCGCACCGCCACCTCGGCGGGCACGGAACCCTCCAGGTGGCAGTGCAGCTCGGCCTTCGGCGCGCGCCGCAGCAGCTCGGCCGACGCCGGCGCGGCGGGTCCGGCGACGGGGGCGGGTGCGCTCGTCACGTCCTCCACCGCCTCAGCGCGCCGACGCCAGCACGCGCGCCGCCTCGCGCTGCGCGGTGGTGTTGGCGCGCCCGGCGCGCGAACCGGCGAGCTTGGCGGCGATGTGCTCGCCGATGGTGACCGGCGGGTAGAGGGGTTCCTCGCCGGGAGCCACGCACCCGGGCAGGGCGGCCACGACGGCGTCGACGTCGCCGTCGTGGAAGAACGCGGCGGAGCGGCGCCGCTCGATGGTGCCGTCGACGATCGGCGGCTTGACGCGGTGCAGCGTCGACGTCCAGCGCTCGTTCGTCCAGCGGGCCATCGCGTCGCCGAGGTTCACCAGCAGCGCGTCCTCGGCGGGCTGGACGTCGTGCCAGGTGCCGTCCTGGCCCAGGACCTGCAGGCCGGCGACGCGGTCGGCCCACAGGACGGTGACGATGCCGTAATCGGTGTGCTCGCCCATGCCGGTCAGGTCGCCGTCGAGTTCCACGGTCCCCGGGGGCAGGGCGTAGTTGTTCATGCGCAGCACGTCGAGGGAGTGGCCGGTGACGCGGTCGAACCAGCCGGGTTCGAGGCCGAGGGCGTCGGCGAAGACCGTCGTGAGGGTGCGCGCGACGCGACCGGCCTCGGCCTCCCAGGCCTGCACGCGAGCGCGGAAACCCGGCACGAGGTCCTCGTCGGGCCACAGGTCCTCGGGGTAGAGCGCGGGGTCCAGCTCGACGCCGGGGTAGTCGCCGGCGGCGGCGCCGGTGTTGAACGCCTCGAAGAAGTCGTTCATTCGGCTGGCCGCCTCAACGCCCAGGCTGAGGCTGAGGGACTCGCTCCTGGGTGGGGTGTACCCGCGGTTGACGCCCTTCGGCGCGACGTAGCGGCGCTTGACGTCCAGCGGCAGGGCGAAGAACTCGTCGATCGCGCTCGCCAGGCCGGCGGTGGTGGCGCCGGGGACGCCGTGGCCGGTGACCTGCACGAAACCGACGGTGCGGCAGGCGGCGTCCATCGCCGCGGCGACGGCGGCGCGCTCGGCGGGGCTGCCGCCGTGCACGTAGGCGGAGATGTCGACGGCGGGGACCTCGAAGGGGGTTTCCATCCCCGAACCGTAAGTGCTGCTTACGGCTGGCGGGTTACGGACGTGTGACGTCTGCCGTGAGGACCACGAGGACCTCCGCGGGGACGTCGCCGCGCAGCAGCCACCGGTGCGGGACGGCGCCCTCGTGGTGCAGGGAGTCGCCCGCGGCGAGCTCGGTGCACGTGCCGTCGGTGAACTCGACGGCGATCCGCCCGGCCAGCACGTGCACGAACACCTCACCGGGTTGCGCGAACCACTCCTGCTCGGCGTCGCCGGGGCGCAGCACGTAGTGGTACCCCTCCAGCAGCACCCCCTCACCGGTGCGGGTCAGCAGCCGCGGTCGCTGCGCCGGTCCGGCGGGCCCGTCCGCCCCGGCGCGCAACCTCGGGCCGGCACCGGCGCGGGTGAGCCGGCGCCGCTCCCCGCTGAGCGGGAGGAGGTCGTTGGCCGCGCAGCCCAGCGCGGCCGCCAGCCGGTACAGGACCGGGATGCTCACCGAGGAGCGCCCACCCTCCAGCTGGCTGACGAACGGCCCGGACACCCCGGCGCGCCGTGCCAGCTCGGCCACCGACAGCCCGGCGGCGCTGCGCCGCGCGCGCACGGCCGCCCCCACGAGAGCACCGGGATCGGCCTCACCCGCCGGCTGCGCGCCGCTCCCCCGCGGCGTCGGCTCGCGCTCCACGGCCGCCACCCTCTCGCAGCGGCCCGCGCCGCGACCGACCGGGGACCCGGTGGGCCCGGACCCGGCCGTCGCCGCCCGGCACCGACCCCGGTACAACGTTCAGTGAGAATTCACCTACACTTCGTAGTCGACATGGCTCTGAACTCGCCCCGGTGGCTCCGGTGACCCTGACGACCGCGTCCGCCCCAGCCGCCGTGGACGGTGCGGTGGACGTTGCGACGGACGGCGCGGTGGACGTCGCGGTGAGCCTGCCCGCGCAGCCGGACAGCGTCCCGCGAGCGCGGCAGTACGTGCGCCGGCACGTCCCGGGCCTGGACGGAGAGCTGCGCGAGCGGGCCGAGCAGGTGGTCACCGAGCTCGTGGGCGACCTGCTGCCGCACCGCCCGCAGCACCCGGACGGCCGGCTGCTGCTGCGCGTCGCCGCCCGGGGCGGCACGGTGCGCCTGGTGGTCCACGACGACTCGGGCCGTTCCCGCGAGCGCACCGGCGCACCGGGCGGCGCGTTCGCCTGGCGGTGGGCACTGGTCGTCGCGATGTCCGACCGCCACGGCGTGGACGCCGGCGACGACGGCCGGGGAACCACCCTGTGGTGCGAGCTGGACGGCGGCGGCGAACCGCCCGCGCCGCAGCCCCCCGGCGGCGCGCCGGGCCTGGCGCCCCCGGCCGCACCGGCCGGTCGCACGCCGTCGCCGGGGCTGGGCGCGCTGCTGGGCGGGGCGGTGACGTTCGAGCAAGCGTGCGGCGCGGTGCTGGACCACCTGCGGGAGACCGTGCCCATGGGCTTCTGGGCGATCACCCGCTACGACGGGCACCGCCAGGTGTCCGTGCACGTGCGCGACGAGGTGTACGGGACGCAGCCGGGCGACGGGCACGACTGGGACGCGTCCTTCTGCAAGCGGATGCTCGCCGGCGCCCCGGCGATCGCCCCCGACGCGATGGCGGTGCCCGCCTACGCCGGGGCCGGCGTGAGCCGGTTGCTGCCGATCGGCTCCTACGTGGCCGTCCCGCTGCTGGGGGCCGACGGCCGCGTGTTCGGCACCGTCTGCGGGCTGGACCCCGCCGTGCGCGACGCCTCGCTGACCCGGCACGCCCCCCTGCTGCAGCTGGTGGGCACGCTGCTGAGCGCGCTGCTGCAGCGTGAGCAGCTCGCCGTGCGGTTGCACCGGGCGGCCGGCGAGGCGCGGCGCGAGGCGGAGACCGACGCGCTGACCGGGCTGGCCAACCGGCGGGGCTGGCAGCGGCTGCTGGACGAGGCGGGGCAGCGGTGGCACGACCCGGTGTGCGTGGCCGTCGTCGACCTGGACGGCCTGAAGCGGGCCAACGACACCCTCGGCCACGCCGCCGGGGACGACCTGCTGCGCCGCACCGCCGAGGTGCTGCGCGCCCACCTGCGCGATCAGGACGTGCTGGCCCGCCTCGGGGGGGACGAGTTCGGCGTGGTGCTGCCCGCCGCCCCGGGCCCGGGGGCCGAGGAGGTGGTGCGGCAGTTGCGCTCCGCGCTGCGCGCCCGCGGCATCGCGGCGTCGGTCGGCGTGGGCTCCCGCGCCCCCGGCGGGGACCTGGCCGAGGCGTGGGAGCGCGCGGACCGGGCCATGTACGCCGACAAGCAGCGCAACCGCGCCGGGTCCGCGGGCGGGCACCGGGACCTGGAAGCGGCGTCCTAGGTGTACTCGGCCATCACGTTGGTGACAGGCGGCTGGTCGGGGGCTGCCCAGCCAGGGCGCAGTGGGCTCGGGTGGTGTTGTAGTGGATCAGCCAGGGACTCAGGGCCGTGGTGCGCTGGATGTTGCTGGTGAAAGGCTGCCGGTAGGCCCACTCCTGCGCCAGGGTGCGGTTGAAGCGCTCGACCTT
>NZ_JBJLSE010000094.1:0-15806 GCF_050871845.1 Kineococcus arenarius subsp. arenarius | reverse complement strand
GGTGCCCGCGCCACCACCCGGTGGCGCGGGCACCGCCGCGTGCGGGCCCCGACCGCCCCGTCAGCCGCCCACCGGTGCCGGTTCGCCGGCGGGCCCGGCCAGCACCACGCGGTCGCGGCCCCCCTCCTTCGCGGCGTACAGGACGGCGTCGGCGCGGGCGAAGAGCTCCGCCGCCCCCTCCAGGCCGTCCCACTGCGCCACACCGGCGGAGAACGACTGCCCGGCCGCGGTGCGCCCGCGCAGGCCGTCCGCCACGCGCCCCGCCGCGGGCAGGTCGTGACCCAGCATCAGCAGCACGAACTCCTCCCCGCCCCAGCGCGCCAGCAGGCCGCCGCGCAGCGGTGCGGCGAAGGCGCCGCTCACGCGCAGCGCCTCGCTCCACGCGGCCGCCGACTGCACGAGCAGCACGTCGCCGGCCTGGTGCCCGTAGGTGTCGTTGAACGCCTTGAACCGGTCCAGGTCCAGCACCGCCACGCACAGCGGCAGCCCCTCGGTGCGGGCGCGCACCTGCAGGCGCTCCAGCTCCGCGTCGCTGGTGCGGCGGTTCGGCAGGCCGGTCAGCGCGTCGGTGCGGGCCACCTCGGCCAGCCGGTTCGACTGCTGCTGCAGGTGCCCGAGCAGCCCGGACATGCGCACCACGACCAGCAGGAACAGCACCACCGACGAGGTCGCCACCGCCCAGGCCTCCAGGCGCGCCCCCAGGGCGAGCTGCAGGATCAGCGTGCCCGGGGAGAGCAGGCTCGCCGCGGTCAGGGCCAGCAGGCGCCGGCGGGTGAAGCTGAACGCCGGATCGGCGTCGGGGTCGGTGAGCCGGCGCATCGAGGGGTGCAGGGCGGCGGCGGCGAAGGCCACGTAGCCGCACAGCCACGGCAGCGTCAGCAGGCCGCCCTCGTAGTCCGTGCGCAGCGACACCAGCTGGTAGCCGCAGTCGGCCAGCAGCATCAGGGCCGTGCCGGCGATGAGGAAGCGGTACGAGGTCGTGCGCGCCCCGCCGGTGGTCAGCAAGCGCACCAGCAGGGCCAGCAGCAGCACGTCGCCCAGCGGGTAGGCGCCGGCCAGCGCGCGCTCCAGCACCGATTCGCCGGCCTGCTGCAGCGCCGGGCGCACCAGGAAGATCCAGCTCAGCAGCACGAAGCCGACCGTGAAGATCGCCGAGTCGATCAGCCCCTCGCGGTCCCGGCCGGCGCGGCGTGCGCGCACGAACTCCCAGCAGCCCGCGGCCATCAGCACGTAGGTCGCCAGGTACAGCGCGTCCGCCGGGGAGGGGAACGGGTCGACGTGCAGCACCCACACGAAGAGCGCCCACAGCAGGTCGGCCGTCGCCCACGTCGCCACGCCGGCGGTGAAGAACCACCACGCCCGCGCGCGCCTCGGCCGGTGCCGGTGCACGCCCACGGCCATGACCGCCACGCAGCCGAAGCTGAGCGCCGTGTACAGGGCGTCGCGCAGCAGGCTGACGGGCAGCAGGACGCACACCACGGACAACGTCGTGCCGACGATCAGGTGCAGCCGTAAACCCAGAGCGCGCGCGGGTGCGTTCACGTCCGGGACATCGACCGTCCACCGGCGCCGGTGAACCGGCGCCACCCGTTGGGCGCAGCGCTCACCGCGCTCGCAGCACCCTCGTCCCGCGCGGCGCCCGTCGCCGGCGGCCCCGCGTGGCGGCTGACCAGGCGGTCGGCCCACGCCGCGGCGGCCGCGACCCGTCGCGACCCCGCGCAGTGCCGCGGCGCGCACGGCGGGCCGAGCGGCGGGTGGCGGTGGTGGCGGTGGTGCTGCAGGACGTGCATGGCGGTGACCACGACTCGCTCCTCCCCGAGAGCCCCTTCGCTCTGTGATGCACGTCACATCATCGCTCAGGTGGCGGTCCAGCGCAGCCCGGCGGCCGCACCGGTCACGGCAGCCGGAGCATCCCTTCCTGCGCCACGCTCGCCACGAGCCGCCGCTGCCGGTCGTACACGCGCGCCGTGGACAGCCCCCGCGCGCCGCCCGCGTTCGGGCTCTGCGCCACGTACAGGAACCACTCGTCGGCGCGCGCCGGCCGGTGCCACCACATCGCGTGGTCCAGGCTCGCCACGTTCAGCCCCGGCGTCGCCCACACCAGCCCGTGCCGGCGCAGCACCGGCTCCAGGACCGTGAAGTCCGAGGCGTACGCCAGCGCCGCCCGGTGCACCACCTCGTCGTCCGGCAGCGTGCCCTCCAGGCGCATCCACACCGTCTGCCGCGCGGTGCGCTCCTCACCCGGGCGCAGGTAGATCGCCGGCTCCACGTGGCGCACGTCGGTCAGCCGGCCGCGGCCCAGCTGCCGGGCCGCCGGGTGGTCCACGGCGTCCAGCAGCTCCAGGTCGCTGGTCAGGTCCTCCGGCTCCGGCACGTCCGGCGCCGGCTGGGCGTGCTCCAGGCCCTGAGCCGGCGCCTGGAACGACGCGATGCCCGACAGGATCGCCACCCCGTTCTGCAGGGCCTGCACCCGCCGCGCCGAGAACGAGCGGCCGTCGCGCAACCGCTCCACCGCGAAGTGCACCGGCACCTCCGGGTCGCCCGGGCGCAGGAAGTACGCGTGCAGCGAGTGCACCGGCCGGTCGGCGGGCACGGTGCGCGAGGCGGCCACCGTCGCCTGCCCCAGCACCTGGCCGCCGAACAGCCGCGGCCGCCAGCCCGGCAGGTTCGGTGCTGTGAACACGTCGGCGGCGTCGGGGACCGGCCGGACGTCCAGGACGGGCAGCAGGGGGCTGGGCTCGCTCACGCCCGGAGGCTACCCAGCCGGGCACCACCGTGCCGGTGCCCGCCCGCGGCGCTAGCGTCGCGCCCGTGCTCGCCGCCCGCGCCGTCCGCAGCTCACCCGACGACCCGCTGTCCGCCCTCGAGGTCGCCGACCGCCCCGCGGCGGCCCCGCCGGACGGCTGGGTGCGGGTCGCGGTGCGCGCCGCCGCCCTGAACCGGCACGACCTGTGGAGCCTGCGCGGGGTGGGCCTGCCGCCCGAGCGGCTGCCGATGGTCCTGGGCTGCGACGCCGCCGGCACCACCGACGACGGCACCGAGGTCGTCGTGCACGCCGTCGTCTCCGACCCCGACCACCGCGGCGACGAGACCCTGGACCCGCGCCGCACCCTGCTGTCCGAGCTGCACCCCGGCACCCTCGCCGAGCACGTGTGGGTCCCGCGGCGCAACCTGCTGCCCAAACCCGCCGGGTGGTCCTTCGAGCGGGCCGCGTCCCTGGGCACCGCGTGGCTGACCGCCTACCGGATGCTGTTCACCCAGGCCCGGGCCGTGCCCGGGCAGACGGTGCTCGTGCAGGGCGCCGCCGGCGGGGTGTCCAACGCCCTGACCACCCTCGGGGCGGCGGCGGGCCTGCGGGTGTGGGTGACGGGCCGCAGCGAGGAGCGCCGCGCGAAGGCCGCCTCCTGGGGCGCGGCGGCCACGTTCGCGGCGGGGGAGCGGCTGCCCGAGCGCGTCGACGCCGTCCTCGAGACCGTGGGGAAGGCGACGTGGGAGCACTCCGTGCGCTCGCTGCGGCCCGGCGGCGCGATCGTCGTCTCCGGCGCCACCACCGGGGGGGACGCGCCCGCGATGCTGGAGAACGTCTTCTTCCGGCAACTGCGCGTGCTGGGTTCCACCATGGGCACCCGCGAGGAGTTCGAGCGGCTGCTGCGGTTCTGCGAACTGGCCGACCTGGCGCCCGAGGTGGACTCGGTGCACGCGCTCGCCGACGTGCACGAGGCGTTCGCCCGACTGGAGTCCGGCGAGGCGATCGGCAAGGTCGTCGTCACCGTGTGAACCCCGGCGGAGGAGGAGGCGGCGTGGCGGACGGCGCGGTGCAGGGCGTGAGCACCACCGAGGTGCTGCGCGGGCTGGGCCGCGCGCTCGCCGGCGCGGTGCTCTTCGCCCTGCCGATCTTCATGACGATGGAGGTGTGGTCGCTGGCCGCCAGCATCGACCGGGTGCGCCTGCTCCTGCTCGTGCTGGCCGGCGTCCTGCTCTCGATCGGGCTGGCGCACTTCTTCGGCTTCGTGAACCAGGAGCGGATCGGTGCGCTCGACGCCGTCATCGACGCCGGCGTCGCGATGCTGGCGGGCGTCGCGGCCGCCGTCGCGGTCCTGTGGGTCCTGGCCGTGGTCGAACCGTGGCGGGGCTGGCAGGCCGCGGTGTCCGTGGTGGCGCTGGAGGCCGTCCCGGCGGCGATCGGGGCGTCGTTCGCCCGCTCCCAGCTCGGCATGGACCGCCGGCGGGCCCGCAAGAAGCACCCGCAGTGGCGCGAGGGGTTCCTCGTGACGGCCGGTGCCGTGGTGGTCGCGGCGAACATCGCGCCCACGGAGGAGGTGGTCCTTATCGCGGCCCGGATGAGCCCCGTGCACGGGATCGCGCTGATCGCCTTCGAGCTGGTCCTCGTGCACGCCTTCGTCTACGGCCTGCGGTTCCGCGGCACTGCGACGCTGCAGGGCGGGACGTGGAAGGTGCTGCTGGCCTGGACCCTGATCGCCCACCTCACCGCCCTGGCGGTGAGCGCGTACCTGCTGTGGACCTTCGGCCGTTTCGACGGCACCGCGCTGTCGCAGGCCGTGATGGAGACGGTGGTGCTGGCGCTGCCGGCCGGTGTCGGTGCGGCGGCCGCCCGGCTGGTCGTCTGACCGGGCGGCCACCCGAGGACGTGACCGGTGGTGAGGAGGAGACCGTGGAACAGCAGGAGCAGCAGGAGCAGCAGCCCGGTGGCCGGGAGCGGCTGAACCGCCTGGAGACGGTGCTGGGTGCGCTCGGTGGTGCCCTGGTGGTGGCGCTGCTGGCCCACCTCGGCCACGAGGCCCTCACCCGGGGCTCCGCACCCCGCCTGCAGGCGAAGGTGCAGGACGTGAGCCGGGTACCCGGTGGCTTCGCCGTGCAGGTCGAGATCGTCAACAGCGGCGGGCGCACCGCCCAGGACGTCCAGGTCAGCGGGGAAGTCGTCTCCGGCGACCAGACGCTGTCCGAGGCCACGGCGACGGTGACCTACGTCCCGGCGGAGAGCCGCCGCCACCTCGTGCTCGTCCTCGCCACCGACCCGGCCGACGGGCGGCTCCAGGTCCGCGCCGAGGGGTACGCGGTCCCCTGAGCGCACGGCGGTCGCCGCGCCGGGCGCACCGGTCGAGCTCCCCGCGCAGGTGGCCGGAGCACCTCCGACGTGGCAGTCTCCCCGCCGGTGGACCCTCGACGAACCGCCACCGCCGACCACGACCGCGCCACCGGCCGCTGGTTCCTCACCACCGGCGAGCGCGGCAACGACGCCACCCGCCTGACGGCGTGGAGCCGGGGCAACCGGGTGCGCCCCCTCGTCGACGGTGCGACGTACTTCCCGGCGCTGTCGGCCGCGCTGGCCGCCGCGGGCGACGGGGACCTGGTGCTCTTCGCCGACTGGCAGGGCGACCCGGACCAGCGGCTCACCGAGCACGGACCCACCATCGCGCAGGCCCTCACCGCCGCCGCCGAGCGCGGAGCCCTGGTGAAGGGGCTGGTGTGGCGCTCGCCGCGGGAGTGGCAGCGCCTGTCGCCCACGCGCCGCCGCCACCTCGCCCAGCGCGTGCGGGGCGGGGCGCACGTCGTCCTCGACCAGCGGGTGCGCAACTCCGGCAGCCACCACCAGAAGTTCGTCGTCGTCCGGTACGCCGGCCGGCCCGACGACGACGTCGCCTTCGTCGGCAGCCTCGACCCGGCGCACGGCCGCCGCGACGACGCCGCCCACGCCGGGGACCCGCAGCCCCTCACCTTCGGGAAGGCGTACGGCGCCCACCCCTCGTGGCACGACATCCACACCGAGGTCCGCGGCCCCGCGGTGGCGGACGTGGAGACGGTGTTCCGCGAGCGGTGGGAGGACCGCGCGCCGCTGTCCCTGCTGCCCTGGCAGGCGTTCCCCGACCTCGTGCGCCGCGCGGGCCGCCGCCTGCGGCACCGCCCCGCACCGCTGCCCCCGCAGCGGCCGGCGCCCCCTCCGGTGCCGGGGGAGGACGGTTCCTGCGCGGTGCAGCTGCTGCGCACCTACCCGCCGCGCCGGCCCCGCTACCCCTTCGCCCCCGACGGGGAGTTCAGCATCGCCGCCGCCCACGCCAAGGCGCTGCGCCGGGCCCGCAGGCTGGTCTACGTGGAGGAGCAGTTCCTCTGGTCCCGGCAGGTCGTGCAGGTCTTCGCCGACGCGCTGAGCGCCGCCCCGCAGCTCCAGCTGGTCGTCCTCGTGCCCCGTGAACCCAAGCGCGGCGGCATCGCGGCACCGCCGCTGCTGCTGGGACAGGCGGACGCGCTGCGGGTGCTGCGGGAGGCCGGCGGGGACCGCGTCCACGTCTTCGACGTGGAGAACCACCGGGGCGAGCCGGTCTACGTCCACTCCAAGGTCACCGTCGTCGACGACGTGTGGGCCTGCGTGCGCAGCGACAACCTCAACCGCCGGTCCTGGACGCACGACTCCGAGCTGTCCGTGGCGGTCCTGGACGAGGCCCGCGACCGGCGCGCACCCGCCGACCCCGCCGGGCTGGGCGACGGGGCACGGCGCTTCGCGCGCGACCTGCGCCTGCAGCTGGTGCGCGAGCACCTCGACCGGGACGGCACCGGCGACGAGCACGGCCGGGACGACCTGGTCGACCCCGACAGCGCCGTGGCCGCCCTGCACGGCAGCGCCGCCGCCCTCGACGCCTGGCACGCCGGCGGGCGGCGGGGAGCGCGTCCCCCCGGGCGGCTGCGCTCCCACCACGACCCCGTGCTGCCGCGCTGGCAGCGGTTCCTCGCGGAACCCGTCTATCGGCTCGTCCTGGACCCGGCCGCGACCCGCCGGCACCGGTCCCCGGCCGGCGCGGGGCGACCGCGGGCGCATGGCCCGGCCGGCGGCGGGTAGGGCTCCACGTGCCGGTGCGCCCGCGCCGGCACGGACGAGCAGGAGGAGATGGTGGTGGACCACTCGCGCGCACCGGTGCTCGAGGCCCTGGAGGCCTTCAAGCAGCGGGGAGACGTCGTCTACGGCCCACCCGGCCACAAGCAGGGCCGCGGCGCGGACCCTCGCCTGGTCGAGCTGATCGGGGAGGGCGTCTTCGCCTCCGACGTGCTGACCCTCAACGGCCTGGACGACCGGCGCGAGTCGCAGGGGGTCGTCTCGCAGGCCGAGCACCTCATGGCCGACGCCGTGGACGCGAAGAAGGCGTTCTTCTCCACCTGCGGCAGTTCGCTGTCCGTCAAGGCCGCGATGATCTCCGTCGCCGGCCCGGGGGAGAAGCTGCTCGTCTCCCGCAACGCGCACAAGTCCGTCATCGCCGGGGTCATCGTCTCCGGCATCGAGCCGGTCTGGGTGCACCCGCACTTCGACGAGCACCTGCACCTGGCGCACCCGCCGGAACCGCAGGACGTGCGCCGCGCCCTGGAGCAGAACCCGGACGCGAAGGGGATGCTGCTGATCTCCCCGACCGACTGGGGCACCTGCGCCGACATCGCCGGCACCGCCGAGGTGTGCCACGAGTTCGGCGTCCCGCTCATCGTCGACGAGGCGTGGGGCGCGCACCTGCCGTTCCACCCGGACCTGCCCACGTGGGGCATGGACGCCGGAGCCGACGTCGTCGTCACCAGCGTCCACAAGATGGGTGGCGCGATCGAGCAGAGCTCCGTGTTCCACCTGCAGGGCGACCTGGTGAACCCCGACGTGCTCAAGGAGCGCGAGGACCTGCTGGGCACCACCAGTTCCTCCGCGCTGGTCTACCTCACCCTCGACGGCTGGCGCCGGCAGATGGTGGAGCAGGGCCGCGAACTCCTCGGAACCGCCCTCGAGCGCGCCGCGCGCGTGCGCGCCGCCGTCGACGGCATCGACGGCCTGGACCTCATGGGCCGGGAGGTGGTGCGCCCGCAGGGCGCGTTCGACCTCGACCCGCTCGCCCTGACCATCGACGTGCGTCCGCTGGGCATCAGCGGCTACCAGGCCGGCGACTGGCTGCGCGCGAACTGCCACGTCGACGCCGGTTCCGCCGACGCCTGCCGCATCGGGGTGCGCATCACCCACGCCGACGACGACGAGACCGAGAACCTGCTCGTGGAGTCGCTGCAGCGCATGGTCGCCGCCGCCCGCGACGGCCGGATCGAGCACCAGCCCGCGACCGAGCTGCCCACCCCCACCGGCCTGGAGCTGCGCAACGCGATGACCCCGCGCGATGCGTTCTTCGGCCGCGTGGAGCAGGTGCCGATCCAGGACGCCGTCGGCCGCGTCGTCGCCGAGATGGCCTCGCCCTACCCGCCCGGCGTGCCCGTCCTCGCCCCCGGTGAGGTCGTCTCCCAGGAGGTCGTGGACTACCTCACCACCGGCGTCGCCGCCGGGATGCTCGTGCCCGACGCCGCCGACCCCTCGATGAAGACGCTGCGCGTGGTCGCCCGGTGAGCGCTGAGGAGGCCGAGGAGCTGCTGCGGGAGGTCGTCGGTTTCCTCGTCACACTCGTCGAGGCGTGCGGCGCGGTCGTCATCGCCGCCGGTGCCGTGTGGGCGTTCGCCCGCTTCATCGCGGTGGCGGTGCGCGGCGGCGGTTCCCGGCGGTTCGTGCCCGTGCGCCTGACGCTGGGCCGCTTCCTCGCGCTGGGGCTGGAGTTCCAGCTCGCCAGCGACGTGCTGCGCACCGCCGTGGCGCCCAGCTTCGAGGAGCTCGGCAAACTCGCCGTGGTGGCGGCCATCCGGACGGCCCTGAACTACTTCCTGTCCAAGGAGATCGCCGAGGAGCGGCGGCAGGTCGCCGAGGAGCGGCGGCGTTCCGAGCGGGACGCACCGCCCCCGGCACCTCCGGTGCCGGAGCGCGGGCGGTGAGCGAACTGCCGGCGCTGCTCGCCCTGGGCGTGGCCGCCTCCGCGTTGGTGGCCGCCGTCGCGGTCCTGCTGCGCACCCGCCGCCCCGCCCTCGCGCTCGGCGTCGGGCTGGACCTGCTGCTGGCCGCCGGCCTGCTGCGCCTGAGCGCCGACCAGACGTGGCGGCAGCTGGCCACCGCCGCCGCCGTGGTGGCCCTGCGACACCTCATCGGCCGGGGTCTGCGGGCCGGGGGGACCGCCTGGCGCGGACCCCGGACCGCGGCCGCCGCGCACGGCGACCGGGTCCGCTGACCGGGGACGCTGACCGGGCGGGCGACCCACCTCCGCGGTGGGTACCGTGCCGGTGACGGGGGAGGTCACGTGGACGCCGCTGCGCTGGACGCGCTGATCGACGAGCTGAGCGACGTGGGTGACCCGCTCGCGGACGCGCTCACCGAGGAGCTGGCGGCGCACCCGCAGCAGCGCACGCTGCTGCAGCGGGGGCTGCGCGAGGGTCGCGAGGCGCTGGGGGAACCGCCCGGCCCGGCCCTCACCGCGTTCCTCGCCGAGCTGGAGGACCTCACCGCCGCCGCGCCGGACCACCTGCTCGAGCGCGCGTCCCTGCCGCACTTCACGATCAGCCCCGCCGAGCACGTCCTCGACCTCGGGGCGGCAGCGTTGATCAACTCCTACGCCCCGCCGCGCACCGCAGCGGTCCTCGTCGGCACGGGCGAGCTCACCGGACGGGCACTGGAACGGGTCACCGACACCGGGCGGTGGAACGCCGCCGCGCTGGTGCCCGGCTGGCTGCGCCGCGGGGAACCCGGCTACGTCGCCACCGCCCAGGTGCGGCTCGTGCACGCCCGCGTGCGCCGCGCGGTGCGCCGTGCCGCCGGCGACGCCGGTCCCGTGCCCCTGCACCAGGTCGACCTGGCCCGCACCTGGCTGGACTTCACCCTCGTGACGATGCGCGCCGACGCCGCCCTCGGCCTGGACCTCACCGCCGCCGAGGAGAACTCGCTGTACGCGTACTGGCAGCACCTGGGGCGGCTGCTGGGCATCGACCGGCGGCTGCTGGCGGGCGCCGCCGACCGCGCCGGTGCGGAACTGCTCGCCGAGCGCATCGCCGCCGTCACCGGGCCGCCGAGCGAGGACTCCCGGCTCCTGACCCGCGCCGGGCTGGACGCGCTGGCCGGGGCGCTCGCCGACCTCACCCCCGCCCCCCGGCGCCTCGCCGGGCCGATGGTGCGCGCCGCCTGCCGCGCGATGCTCGGGGACGAGCTGGCCGACCAGCTGGGCGTGCCCCGCTCGGCCGCCGCCGCAGCGGCCCTGCGCCCCCTGGTCGCCCTGACCCGGCTGCGGCGGCTGCGGCTGCGGCGGGACGCGGTCGCCTGGGAACGCCTCGTGCGGGCCAACGTCGAGGCCACGCGCGCCTTCGCGCTGGACGGCGGGCCGGCCGGGTTCGCGCGCTGAGGCGGCCGGGGACGGGTTCTTCCGTCGCCGGCCACCCCACCGAGCGACCCCGCGTCAGTCCAGCGCGAACCAGGCCGCGGTGTCGGTGGGCACCGACCCGTCCACCAGTTCACCGCTGACCAGCAGCGGCCGCGCCCCCGCGGGCGGCGCGACCGGTTCCGCCGACAGGTTCAGCACCACCAGCACGCCGCGGGTGCGGAACGCCAGCACGTCACCGCCGGTCAGCCCCGCGTCCCACTCCAGCTCGCCGTGGCCCAGCGCGTGCTCGCGCCGCAGCGCCAGCGCACCGCGGTACAGCTCCAGGGTGGAACCGGCCACCCCCGTCTGCGCCGCCACCGACAACCGCGCCCACTCCGGCGGCTGCGGCAGCCACGACGCGGATCCCGGCCCGAACCCGTACGACGGCGCGTCCCCCTCCCACGGGATCGGCACCCGGCAGCCGTCGCGGCCGCGGTCCTCACCGCCCGTGCGGGCGAACGCCGGGTCCTGGCGAACCTCCGCGGGCAGGGTCGTCACCTCCGGCAGGCCCAGCTCCTCGCCCTGGTACACGTACGCCCCGCCGGGCAGCGCCAGCATGAACACCGTCGCCGCGCGCGCCCGGCGCAGCCCCAGCTCCGCGTCCGGCTGCGGGTCGTCCGGGCCCACGCCCGAGGTGGGCTCACCGCCTGCGGGGTAACCCAGCCGGCTGGCGTGGCGGACCACGTCGTGGTTCGAGAGCACCCAGGTGGCCGGCGCACCGACGACCTCGTGCGCCGCCAGCGTGGCGTCGATGACCCGCTTGAGCTCACCGGCCCGCCACGGCGCGCGCAGGTAGTCGAAGTTGAAGGCCTGGTGCATCTCGTCGCCGCGCACGTAGCGCGCCAGCCGCTCCGGCGGCGTCACCCACGCCTCCGCGACGAGGATGCGCTCGCCGTCGTAGGAGTCCAGCACGCGCCGCCACTCGCGGTAGATCTCGTGCACGCCCTCCTGGTCCCACATCGGCGGCCGCTCGCCGGAGGCCGCGGAACCGTTCAGCAGCTCCTGGTCGTGGTCCCACTCGGGCAGGCCCTCGGCCTTGACGAGCCCGTGCGCGACGTCCACCCGGAAGCCGTCGACGCCGCGGTCCAGCCAGAACCGCAGCACGTCCTCGAACTCGGCGTGCACCTCCGGGTTGGACCAGTCCAGGTCCGGCTGGCTGGAGTCGAACAGGTGCAGGTACCACTGCCCCGGGGTGCCGTCCGGAGCCGCCGCGCGCGTCCACGCCGAGCCGCCGAACACCGAGCGCCACGAGTTCGGCGGCAGCTCGCCGTCCGGACCGCGGCCGTCGCGGAAGACGTAGCGGGCCCGCTCGGGGGAGCCGGGGGCCGCGGCCAGCGCCTGGCGGAACCAGGCGTGGTCGGCGGAGGTGTGGTTCGGCACCAGGTCCATGACCACGCGCAGGCCGAGCTCGTGGGCGCGCGCGGACAGCGCCTCGAAGTCGGCCAGGGTGCCGAAGACCGGCTCGATGCCGCGGTAGTCGGCCACGTCGTAGCCGGCGTCCTTCTGCGGCGAGGGGTACACCGGCGACAACCACACGGCGTCCACGCCGAGGTCGGCCAGGTGCGTCAGCCGTGCGGTGATGCCCGGCAGGTCGCCCAGGCCGTCGCCGTCGGCGTCGGCGAACGAGCGCGGGTAGACCTGGTAGATGACGGCGTCGCGCCACCACGGCGCGGCGGGGACGGTGTCGGTGTCGCTCACCGGCCCCATCCTGCCAACCCCCGACGGCGGGTGCACCGCCGCCGCGTCCCCCCGGCGAGCCCGGTGCCCGGGAGGACGCGGCGGCGGTGGATCAGAGGGCCTGCCCGCCGGACAGGCGGTAGCGCAGCAGGTCGAGGTGACCGGTGAGCTCGGCCGGCAGGCGCGAGCCGAAGCGCGCGAAGTAGGCCTCGAGGTGGTCGGCCTCGGCCAGCCAGGCGGCGGGGTCCAGCGCGAACAGCTCCGCGAGGTCCTGCTCGGGCAGGTCCAGACCGTCGAGGTTCAGCGCGCCGTCGGCGGGCACGTTGCCCAGGGGGGTGTGCCACGCGCCCGCCGTCCCCTCCAGCCGGCGGCAGATCCACTCGATCACGCGGGAGTTCTCCCCGAAGCCCGGCCACAGGAACCGGCCGTCCTCCCCGCGGCGGAACCAGTTCACCGAGTACACCCGCGGCAGCCCCGCCGCGGGGAGCCGGTCGCGCATCGACAGCCAGTGCCCGAAGTAGTCACCCATGTGGTAACCGGTGAACGGCAGCATCGCGAACGGGTCGTGGCGCAGTTCGCCCACGGCGCCCTCCGCGGCGGCGGTGCGCTCGCTGGAGACGGTGGCGCCCATGAACACGCCCTGGCTCCAGTCCAGCGCCTCCGCGACGAGCGGGACGTTGCTCGCCCGCCGGCCGCCGAACAGGATCGCGTCGACCGGTACGCCCTCCGGGGAGTCGAACTCCTCGGCGATCGAGGGGCACTGCCGCGCCGACACCGTGAACCGGGCGTTCGGGTGGGCGGCGGGACGGCCGCAGTCCGGCGTCCAGTCCCGGCCCTGCCAGTCCGTCAGGTGAGCGGGCGGCTCGTCGGTCATGCCCTCCCACCACACGTCGCCGTCGTCGGTGAGGGCGACGTTGGTGAAGATGACGTTCTCGCGCAGCATCTCCATGGCGGTGGGATTCGTCGACCACCCGGTGCCGGGGGCCACGCCGAAGAACCCGGCCTCGGGGTTGACGGCGCGCAGGCGGCCGTCGGGGCCGGGGCGCATCCAGGCGATGTCGTCGCCGATCGTCTCCACCCGCCACCCCGGCACGGTGGGGCGCAGCATCGCCAGGTTCGTCTTGCCGCACGCGGACGGGAACGCCGCCGCCAGGTGGAACACCCTCTGCTCCGGGCTGGTCACCTTCACCAGCAGCATGTGCTCGGCCAGCCAGCCCTCGTCGCGGGCCATCGCCGAGGCGATGCGCAGCGCGAAGCACTTCTTGCCCAGCAGCGCGTTGCCGCCGTAACCCGAGCCGAAGGACCAGATCTCCCGGCTCTCGGGGAAGTGCGCGACGTACTTCAGGTCGTTGCACGGCCACGCGACGTCCGCCCGGGAACGGCCGATGGCGTCCACGAGCGGGAACCCGACGCTGTGCACGGCGGGCACGAACGGCGTGCCCGGGGTCAGGGCGGCCAGCGCCTGCGCACCCATCCGCGTCATGGTGCGCATGCTCGCCACGACGTAGGGGGAGTCGGTGATCTGCACACCCAGCTGGGAGATCGGGCCGCCCACCGGTCCCATGGAGAACGGGACCACGTACATCGTCCGCCCCCGCATGCAGCCGGCGAACACCCCCGCCAGCTCCTCGCGCAGCGCCTCGGGCTCACGCCAGTTGTTCGTGGGCCCGGCGTCCTCGCGGCGCCTGGAGGCGATGATGGTGCGGCTCTCGACCCGGGCGACGTCGCTCGGGGCGGAGCGGGCCAGGAAGCTGCCGGGCCGCTTGGCGGGGTCCAGCGGGATCAGCGTGCCGGTCCGCACCATGAGGGCGGTCAGCCGGTCGAACTCCGCCTGGGAGCCGTCGCACCAGACGACCTCGTCGGGCTGGGTGAGGCGGGCGGTGTCGCGCACCCAGCTCAGCAGCGCCTGGTTGTCCGTGGGGGTGCCCGTCAGCCGGAGAGCGTCGAGGTCGGTGGAGCTCCCGGCGCCGGCGGTGCGAGCGGAACCCCCGGGGGCGGGGACGGTGGCGGCGCGACCCGGGGTGGGGATCGGGTCGACGGTCACGGCGGGGGTCATCTCGGTCGTCACGGCGGCGGCTCCTCGCGATCGGCGGTGCTGCGGTGCTTGCCTGGTGACTTCACGATGACGGCCCCCGTGCCGGGCTCACAAGGAAGAAGCCGTGTGAAGATGCGCCGTTCTTCACATATGGTGAATCCATGTCCCCGTTGCGCGTCGCGGCGCTGGAGCCGCTGTCCGAGCAGAACGCCCCGGAGGCCCCCGGCCGCCGGGGTCTGGACGCCCTGTCCGTGGGCCGGCGCATCCGCCACCACCGGCAGGCGCGCGGCCTGACGCTCGCCCAGCTCGGCGAGGCGGTCGGCACCGCGCAGAGCCTGCTGTCGCAGGTGGAGAACGGCAAGCGCGAACCGCGCCTGTCGCTCATCGGCGCCGTCGCCGACGCCCTCGGCGTCCCCGCCGCCGACCTGCTGGACCCCGCGCCGCCACCGACCCACCGGGCCGCCCTGGAGATCGAGCTGGAGCAGGCGCAGCGCAGCCCGCTGTTCCGGTCGCTGGGGCTGCCGCGGGTGTCCTCCAGCCGCAAGCTGCCGCTGGACGCGCTGGAGGCCCTCGTCGCGCTGCACGCGGAACTGGCCCGCCGCCACGACGCCTCCAACGCCACCCCGGAGGAGGCGCGCCGGGCCAACACCGAGATCCGGCTGCTCCTGCGCGCCGTCGACAACCACCTGCCGGAGATCGAGGAGGTGGCCGAGGACCTGGTGCGCGCCGCCGGGTACACCGTCGGTGCGCTCACGCACCGGCAGGTCGCCCGCATGGCCCACGACCTGGGTTTCACCATCATCCACGTCGACGACCTGCCGCACTCCACCCGCACCGTCACCGACCTCGCCAACGGGCGCATCTACCTGCCGCCCGCGTCCATCCCCGGCGGTCACGGTCTGCGGTCGCTGGCGCTGCAGGCCATCGCGCACCGCGTCCTGGGTCACGAGCGCCCCGCCAGCTACACGGAGTTCCTGCGCCAGCGACTGGAGATCAACTACTTCGCCGCGTGCTGCCTGCTGCCGCGCAGCGCGGCCGTGGAGTTCCTCTCGGCCGCCAAGGCCGACAAGGACCTCGCGGTGGAGGACTTCCGCGACGCCTTCGGCGTGACCCACGAGGCCGCCGCCCACCGCCTGACGAACCTGCTGACCTCGCACCTGGGCATCCCGGTGCACTTCCTGCGCGTCGGCGACGACGGCGCCCTGTACCGGGGGTACGAGAACGACGGGGTGCCCTTCCCGCAGGACGCCTCCGGTGCCGTCGAGGGGCAGACCGTGTGCCGGCAGTGGACCGCCCGCACCGTCTTCGAGGTGCGCAACCGCACCACCGAGAACTACCAGTACACCGACACCCCCGCCGGCACGTTCTGGTGCTCCAGCCAGACCGGGTCCACCGAGGGCGGCGGCTTCTCCATCACGGTCGGCGTGCCGTACGCGCACGCCAAGTGGTTCCGCGGCAGGGACACCCGGGTGCGCCGGCGCAGCACCTGCCCGGACGCCGCCTGCTGCCGCCGCCCGGACGTGGAGCTGGAGCGCCGCTGGGCCGACGCGGCCTGGCCCAGCGCACGGCTGCACGCGCAGACCTTGGCCCCGCTGCCCTCGGGCCGCTTCCCCGGGGTGGACGACGTCGAGGTGTACGAGTTCCTCGCCTCCCACGCCCCCCGCCCGGACACCACCTGATCCCCGGGCTCCCCGGGCTCCCCGGGCTGACCCCGCCCACCCCTCCCTGGGGGGGGGGGTGGGTGGGGGGGGGGGGGGGGGGGGGGGGGGGGGGGGGGGGGGGGGGGGGGGGGGGGGGGGGGGGGGGGGGGGGGGGGGGGGGGGGGGGGGGGGGGG